>JALXCV010000152.1 GCA_026990765.1 Hyphomicrobiales bacterium
GTGACAGCTTCACATTCTCTGACCAGATCGATACCTCGCAGCTTAGCGTGGGAACCCATACACTCTATGTTGCTGCGGATTACTGGCAGGACATGATAAGCGAGAGCGACGATGGTAATAACGAGCACATCTTTATATTTGATGTCTTCTAAGGTTACGGTTGCTTTCGGTATCAGTGGGTATATAGAGTCAATCACCCCAGACATAAAGCAATTAACTCTTTGAATCCAAAAAAAAATATATTTGTCAAACATGCCATCTGTCTGGCTTTCATGTTTAGGTCCGCTCATTGCAGTCATGCTTTACTTAAACACATGCATGAACGTTCCAGATTGCCAGTACAACTACCAACCGGCAGAGGCAACTATCGCCTAACTCGAATTCCATCCATAAATATTTGACCATTTGGTCAGATTATGGTTTGTTCTTCTGGTATGGCTTTAGCAAATGCGCTAAGATAATAGCTGAAATTCTTACCATTCCAAACAGACCGATTCATACTGGAGAACAACATGAAAACCAAAGATTTATACGACAAATATCTGATTACCAGCATGGTTGCAGGTTTTGATCCGGTTGAAGTTGACCGCGCCGAAGGCACCACTATCTATGCCAGGGACGGAAAACAGTATCTTGACTGTTTCTCGGGAATTTCCGTGGTCAATGCAGGTCACGCCAATGAAACCATAAATCAGGCCGCCAAGGACCAGATGGACAAGTTTGTGCATTGCTGCACCTATGTTTATTATAACCCGGCTGCTGGTGAATTTGCCAAAAAGCTTGCTGATGTAACCCCCGGCTCCCTGCAAAAATCATTCTTTGGTTCATCCGGCGCTGAAGCCCTTGAAGGAGCCATGCGTCTTGCCAAGCATTATACAGGCAGAAATGAATTTGTAGCCCTCACCCAGAGCTTCCATGGCCGCACCTACGCCACCTTGTCAATTACCGGCAATAGCGGGCGCAAACTGGATGCCGGGCCTTATATGCCAGGTGTGGCCTTTGCCCCTGCTCCCAATTTCTACCGTTGCCCGTTTGATTCCAAGACCGAAGAGGAATGCGGCGAGCGCTCGGCAATGGCATTAAGAGATATCATCAAATATCATACATCAAACAATGTAGCGGCTTTCATTGCCGAACCTGTCATGGGTGAAGGCGGTATCATCGTGCCACCATCCAACTATTTCAAACTGGTGAAAGAAATTCTTGATGATCTGGGCATCCTGTTCATTGCTGATGAAGTCCAGTCAGGCTTTGGCCGCACCGGCAAGATGTTCGCCATTGAACATTATGATGTTGAACCTGATATCATGACCATGGCCAAAGGCATTGCTGATGGCTTCCCGTTGAGCGCCTTCACCGCCAAACCGGAAATCGGTGATGCCTTTACCGTCGGCTCGCACCTGTCCACCTTTGGCGGCAATCCGATAAGCTGTGCGGCTGCTTCTGCCAATCTTGATGTATTTGCCGAACAAAATCTGGTTGAAAATTCTGCCAAACAAGGCGGCAAGCTGATTGCAAAACTCAAAGAGCTTGAAGATGAACTGACACTGGTCGGCAATGTTCGCGGCAAGGGGCTGATGATCGGCATTGAAGTTGTTAAAGACAGTGACAAGACCCCGGCAGTTGAAGAAGCCAAACTCATCAAGGCCAAATGTCGTGACAAAGGCATTCTTGTCGGTGTTGGCGGAACATTTGCCAATGTCATCCGCTTGCAGCCACCACTGATAATATCGGATGATGAAGTTGAACAAATACTGGACGTGCTGTCCGGAGCTTTAAGAGAAGTTAACGCATCTCTTTAATATAAACACCTGAAAAATGCGGTGCCGAAACCCTTCGCACCGCATTTTTTACAAGCCGTTAGCCTGCCTGCTCTCGCAAAATTTAGAATCAGCAAGCTGTGGTTTTCCACATGGATGAGCTGCGCAAGCTGGATTCATGGCAAAAATGTGACTTATTCTGATTTATTTGACCGCGCAGTCAATTTTTTTTGATCTGCTGCTTTGCCTTGCCTGTTTTTAATGCGATAAGCAATTGTGTAAAAAATTAAAATATTGAGTGGGAGATCAAAATGACCCAAGTCACAGAGGAATATCTTGCGGGGGGGATCGTCAAACAGGATCTGTCCGGCATTGATCATGAACTTTACAATGACGACCAGTTGCCAACATCAACAGCTCAGCGTACCTGGAACTGGGTTTCCATAGCCGCCTTGTGGGTTGGAATGGTTGTCTGCATACCAACATATATGCTGGCATCCTATCTTATCGGGGCCGGCATGAGCTGGGACGAAGCAGTTTTAACCATTTTGCTGGCAAACGCTATCGTTCTTATTCCAATGATACTTATCGGTCATGCCGGTACGAAATACGGCATCCCGTTTCCGGTGTTGCTGCGTTCTTCATTCGGTCCTGCAGGGGCCAAAATTCCAGCTGTTGCCCGTGGTATCGTTGCCTGCGGGTGGTTCGGAATTCAGACATGGGTTGGCGGCTCGGCTATCTATGTAATCATCAACACATTATTGGGTGGCGCGCTGGCCTCTGATCCCCTGCCAATTCTGGGAATTAATCTGGCACAGTTCATCTCGTTCCTGGCTTTCTGGGTGCTGCATCTGTATTTCATCAAAAACGGTACAGAATCCATTCGCTGGCTGGAAACCTATGCAGCTCCATTCCTGCTGCTGATGGGCTTTGCCCTGCTGGCATGGGCATATGTCACTGCCGGTGGTTTTGGCGAAATGCTGAAAACACCCAGCCAGTTTGCTGAAGGCCAGCCGAAAGCAGGTATGTTCTGGGCAACCTTCTGGCCAAGCCTTACCGGCATGATCGGTTTTTGGGCTACACTGGCTTTGAACATCCCTGACTTTACCCGTTATGCCAAAAGCCAGAAAGACCAGATGCTTGGTCAGCTGGTTGGTCTGCCAATTCCAATGGCACTGTTTGCATTCATCGCATCAGCCGTTACCTCGGCAACCATTGTAATTTACGGTGAAGCAATCTGGGATCCGATCAAGCTTGCCGAACGCATGGGCGGTTTCAGCATCATCATTGCCCTGATTGCTCTGGTCGTTGCTACCCTTACCACCAATCTGGCTGCCAATGTTGTGGCTCCTGCCCACGGTTTTGCCAATCTGTCACCCCGCACAATAACACTGCGCATGGGTGGTTACATCACTGCTGCAATCGGTATCGCCATGTTCCCATGGC
>JALXCV010000153.1 GCA_026990765.1 Hyphomicrobiales bacterium
CTTTTTGTTCAAAGTGGTGTTTTTTGGCTTTTGGCAGATTTGTGCAAAGGTCGTGAGCTGCCCTGGTCTGGCCAATACCGGTAATATCGTCAAGCTCGCCTTCCACGGTCATCAGACCCGTTTTGCGGATGGAAGCAAGCCTGACCGGTTTGCCCCGGTGCATCAT
Organism: Hyphomicrobiales bacterium; assembly: GCA_026990765.1. Taxonomy (GTDB): domain Bacteria; phylum Pseudomonadota; class Alphaproteobacteria; order Rhizobiales; family Aestuariivirgaceae; genus JALWJW01. Next base: position 167 of record JALXCV010000153.1, read on the forward strand.
CTTGCCTGTGGCCAGTGAGTGCTTGATGAATACTTCCTCGATTGTCTGCAGATAAAATTCTGAAGTCAAATCCATGACAGACAGATATTCATCATAGAAGCGATCATGCTTGTCAGCACTGTCACCATCACCCTTGACCATGTTCCAGAATAATTGCTTGTGGGCATCAACATGGCGGTCAAGATTCATGGTCATGAAGCCGGTAAGCTGCAGGAACCCAGGATAGACATCGCGCATGAAACCGGCATGCGGGAATGGCACCTTGACTATGACATTGCTGGCAAACCAGTTAATGCCGCGATCTTCAGCCAGCTTGTTTACTGCTGTCGGGTTTTGCCTGGTATCAACCGGCCCACCCATGAGGCACATGGCAGATGGAGCCAGATCATCTGCACTTTCTTCCATCAGTGATACTGCTGCCAGCACCGGAACCGATGGCTGGCAAACTGCCATTATTCTGGTTTCAGGTCCGGTTACATGCAAAAACTCAATGATGTAATCAATGAAATCATCAAGATCAAAACCGCCAAGCGAGACCGGAACAGTTCTGGCATCAACCCAGTCGGTTATATAGACATCAAAATCAGCCAGCATGGTTTCAACCGTACCGCGCAGCAGGCTGGCATAATGGCCGGACATGGGGGCGACAATTAGCAATTTTGGCTGATCAGAAACATCCGGTTTTTTGAAACGCAGCAAATGGCAAAATGGTTTTGAAAATATGGTTTGCTGTTCAACTTTTACAGTTTTGCCAGCAATATCAACACCTTTGATGCCAAATTCGGGTTTGCCATAGCGCCTTGTTACCCGTTCAAACAGTTCAAGACTGGCTGCAACCGAGCGGCCATAGGCGGTATCAGACAAAGGATTGGCAGGCGAACTCCAGAAAACCCTGCCATAGTCGGCAGCCATTCGCATGGGGGAGATGGCTGCATGGCTCAACTCATGCCAGAAATAGAGCATATGAATGCCTTGTAAAACCTGTTGATATTGCACTGCAACATAACAGCAGGCTGATTATGTTGCAAGTGCTCAAAAGGTTGTGGTCTAACCGGAAGTCAGTGGAGCAATCCTGATTTCCACCCGACGGTTCTGCGAGCGGCCCTGAGCTGTTGCATTGGAGGCAATTGGCCGGCTCTCACCAAATCCGCGCATTGACAGGCGGCGAGGATCGACATTGCGCGATGCCAGATATTCGGCCACCGAGCGAGCGCGGCGTTCTGACAATTCCTGATTTGAGGCATCAGAACCAACATTATCAGTATGGCCGTCAACATCAACAATGGTGCGGTTATATTCATTCAGAACAAGAGCCACTGAATTGAGCACATCATAAAACTGGCCCCTGATTTCAGCGCGTCCGGTATCAAAAGTGACATTGCCTGGCATATTGAGAATAATATGATTGCCCTGCCGGGTGACTGACACCCCGGAGCGTTGCAAACGCTTGCGAAGCTGGGCTTCCTGATTGTCCATATAGGCACCAATGCCTGCTCCGGTAAGGGCGCCAACACCGGCACCGATCAGAGCAGCCGTTCGGGTTTTGGCACTGGTGGTACCACCAATGATTGCACCGGCACCAGCACCAACAGCTGCACCGATCACCCCGCCAACAGCGGTCTTGGATACCTCCTGTTCACCGGTATATGGATTGGTTGTGCACGCTGCCAGTAATATTGTAACTGCCAGTGCGCCACTGGATAAAATATGGTTTTTGGACATTTGTCTGTTCCGCCTTTTGGCAGGAAGGCGCTGAAACCGGCCTTTTCCCCTGCAATAATAATCATATGGGTATAATCCAGATTAATACGGCAAAATAAAGATTTCCCTAACCATAGGCTTGCTGGTGAGATTAAGTATTTCCGCAGGGCGGTTTGGTATTTCGCAATATCCGGGCTACAATGATCTCTTGAACATTAAGAAATGTTCTTTTTTGACCGACTGAAAGGGGGTTCTCATGGAACTGATTATTCAACTTATAAGTGGTGCTGTTGGCGGTAATGTTGCCGGGGCATTGATGAAAAACAACAGTCTTGGCACAATCGGCAATTCAATCGCCGGTATTGTTGGCGGCGGTATTGGCGGCCAGCTGCTTGGCATGCTGGGTGCCAGAGCTGGTGGCGGAGGAATGGATATTGGTTCCATAATCTCAACCGTGGCCGGTGGCGGTGTAGGCGGTGGTGTGCTGATGGTAATCGTTGGCATTATCCGCAAGGCAATGGCCAGATAAATCACAAGCATCTTCTCCCTTCCTGTTTATCAGGCAGGGAAACCGGTTGGACAAATACTGGAAAATGGTCGGAGTGGCGAGATTTGAACTCACGACCCCCTGCTCCCGAAGCAGGTGCGCTACCAGGCTGCGCTACACTCCGATCTATCTGGTTTGATGCAGACTTATAACCATCTGTTCTCACAAAAACAAGCATTGTGTGGGCAAGAAAATTTTTTGCCCAAATTGGCATTGCTCTTGAACAAATCTATCGTTATGGTGCGCCCTCGTGAGGCAGCAGATTCTATATCAGATCTGATAAAATAACTGCCATCATCTGGTATTGGGGCGTAGCTTAGCTGGTAAAGCAGTGGCTTTTGGTGCCAAAGAGCGCAGGTTCGAATCCTGCCGCCCCAGCCATTTTATCCATCCAGAACCTGTTTGAGCGTTGCCACCACCTTCAACTGGTCTTCATCGCTCAAATCGGGATATAGCGGCAGGGTCAAAGCCTGGGCGTAATAGTTTTCAGCTTGCGGGAAATCACCGGCACCGAAACCAAGCTTTTGATAATAGGGATGGGTGTGGATAGGGATATAATGAACATTTACACCAACCCCACCCGATCGCATCCCGGCAAAAGCCTGTTTGCGGCTGACATCAGTCGCATCGGGATCAATCCTTACTACATATAAATGCAGTGATGAGCGGTTATCGGCATGGCGTATCTGGGATATGACCGGCAGGTTTTTCAGCAGTTCATCATATTGTTTCGCCAGAACCTGCCTGCGCTCAATAAAGGCTTCCAGTCGCGAAATCTGTATCGCACCAAGAGCGGCCTGAATGTCGGTCATGCGGTAATTAAGGCCAAGTTCCAGCTGCTGGAAAGACCATGGGCCATCTGCATCACCAACGAACAAATCGGTATCTCTGGTTACACCATGGGTGCGCAGCATGGCCATTTTTTCAGCCAGTCCCGCATCATTGGTCATTGCCATGCCACCCTCGGCAGTAGTGATGATTTTTACCGGGTGGAATGAGAACACGGTTATGTCGCTATAGCGGCAATCACCAATTCTTGTATCTCGATAATGAGCGCCAATGGCATGGGAAGCATCTTCAATTATGGCGAATCCATACTGCCTTGCCAGATTATGGATTTCACGCATATCGCATGGTTCACCACCAAAATGCACCGGCATGACAATATCTGGAAGTGCTGATGCCTTTTCGGCCTGTTCAAGCTTTTTACGCAATTGCGTGACACTCATATTAAGAGTGCCGGGATCAATATCGACAAAATCCACATTGCCACCGCATAACAGGCCGACATTGGATGAGGCCACAAAGCTGTTGGGCGAGGTCCATAACAGCTTGTCCCTGCCAAAGCCCAAAGCCAGACAGGCAATATGCAGGGCGGAAGTGGCGCTGTTTACTGCCAGTGCGAATTTGCCGCCAACAGCTTTAATCACCTTTGCTTCAAACAGCGGGACTTTTGGTCCCTGGGTAATGAAATCCGATTGCAGAACTTCACTTACTGCATCGATTTCTTCCTGTTCGATATGCTGGCGGCCATAGGGTATCATGTCTTACAATTCAGCATGTTTGAGCAATTCGCGAATTTCTTCCACATTCAAAAACTGTGGATTGGTTCCTGAATTATATTCAAAGCCCTCAGCCACCGGCTGGCTGGTTTCGCCAAGTGCATTCTGGGAAAAATCTACCGGTCTGGAAAAGAATGAAATACTCGGCTTGATTACATAATGATCATTAAAATCAAGGGTGAGATAATCATCATGATGCGGGCACATTACCTCATGCAGTTTTTCACCGGGGCGAATGCCAATTATCTTGTGGGCAAGATCAGGTGCCATGGCCAGCGCCAGATCGGGAATATGGGTTGAGGGGATTTTGGGAATGAAGATTTCACCGCCATACATGCGCTCAAAACTTTTCAGCACAAAATCAACACCTTGCTGCAAAGTGATCCAGAATCTGGTCATTCGGGTATCGGTAATCGGCAGTTCGGTGGCACCATCGGCAATAAGTTTTTCAAAAAATGGTACTACAGAGCCACGCGATCCGATAACATTGCCATAGCGGACCACTGAAAATCTGGTTTCGCGGGAGCCTGCCATGGAATTGCCGGCAACGAACATCTTGTCAGATGCAGCCTTGGTCACACCATAAAGATTGGCTGGAGCTGCCGCCTTGTCGGTTGACAGGGCCACGACCTTTTTCACATTATTATGCAGTGCCGCATGAATGACGTTTTCAGCCCCGTGAATATTGGTCTTGATACATTCAAACGGATTATATTCAGCCGCCGGTACCTGTTTAAGGGCGGCTGCATGTACCACATAATCCACCCCGTCCATGGCATAGATCAGGCGTTCACGATCACGAACATCGCCAATGAAGAACCGCAGGCGTTTTTCCCCGCCATAGGAGTTTTCCATCTCGAACTGTTTCAACTCGTCACGAGAATATACAATCACCTTGCCAACATCATTATTGGCCAGAATTGTTGAAATCAGCTTTTTCCCAAACGACCCGGTTCCCCCTGTTACCAGAACAGAAGCACCTTTTAGTTCACTCGCAATAACCATTTGTCTCCACGCCTTATATGATCAGTCAGGTTTCAATGGGCCTTGTGAGTTAATTTGTCAATTATGCAGTTTGTGCTTTGGGCCTAAAGCTGCAAATGCTGAGCAATTGCCTCACCAATTACGGCAAAGCTGTCGCTTGCGCCAAATTCTCCCGGTTCAATATCCGGTCCAAACATTAATACCGGCACCTTTTCGCGGGTATGATCAGTGCCACGCCAGGTCGGATCATTGCCGTGATCAGCCGTCAGCACAACCAGATCACCAGATTTGAGGTTTTTTTGCAATTCGACCAGCATCCGGTCAAACTCCTCCAGAGCCGCGGCATATCCGGCAACATCGCGCGGATGGCCATATAGCATGTCGAAATCAACAAAATTGGTAAATACCAGATCACCGTCATTTGCATTTTGACCGGCATTGATGGTTTCAAGCATCAAGGCTGGATGCCCGGAGGCACGAATCGCATGGCTAACACCTTTGCCGGAGAATATATCGTTGATTTTACCGATTGCATGCACCTGATGGCCACTGGCAACTACTTTGTCCAGCAGGGTTTCACCAGTAGGTGGTACAGCATAATCATGGCGGTTGGCGGTGCGGGTGAAATTGTCCGGGGCATCACCGATGAACGGGCGGGCAATTACCCTGCCAATATTTAGCGGATCAAGCAGTTTGCGGACAATCTCGCACAGATCATATAGTCTTTGCAGGCCGAAATGTTGCTCGTGAGCGGCTATCTGGAACACTGAATCAACCGAGGTGTAGCAGATCGGCTTGCCGGTTTTTATATGTTCGGTGCCAAGTTGTTCAATGATGGCTGTGCCACTTGAATGCCGGTTGCCGAGAATACCCGGCAGATTGGCCTGCTCGATTATTGCTGCCACCAGATCAGGAGGAAAGCAGTTCGGCACATCAGGGAAATAGCCCCAGTCAAACAATACCGGCAATCCGGTCATTTCCCAATGGCCTGAAATAGTGTCCTTGCCACTGGAAATCTCACTGGCACAGCCCCAGCGCCCGGCAAGTGGTGCTTGTTCACTCAAACCTTGTGGAACCTCCCCATTTGCCAGCTTTGCCGCCCGGCCCAGTCCCAGCCCGTCCAGAAATGGCAGGTTCAAAGGGCCTTTGCGGCCTTTATCGGCCCTGCCTGAAGCGCACATATCGGCAATATGGTTGAGCGTACAGGCACCCTTGTCGCCAAACTTTTCAGCATCTGGAGCATTACCGATACCAAAGGAATCCATAACCAGTAAAAAGGCCCGCGCCATTATTGGCTCTCCTTAAAATCAATCCGTTCAATGATTATATTGGTACTGTCTGGCTGATCGCCAATATTATAGGCCGCCCTTATCATTCTGGCAGCTTCTTGAGCACTTGTTGCATCTCTTGCATGCACTCTGGCTATTGGCCGGTTAATATCGAGTTTGGTGCCAATCGGTGCCAGTTGATCAAAGCCGACAGAATAGTCAATCTGGTCATCCGGTCGCTTGCGGCCACCGCCCAGAACGATAACCGCAAGGCCGATCTGTCTGGTGTCGATAGAACTGACATGGCCACTGGTTTCAGCAAATATATCCTTTATGACCGGGGCTTTCGGCAGATGTTTTTGCGGTGCATCCAGCAAATCGGCAGGGCCACCCAGCATCTTTACCATGTGAGCGAATATTTCAGCCGCCCTGCCCGATTGCAGAGCCTTGGTGATCTTGCTGCGGGCTTCATCTGCACCTGTTACCAGCTTGCCATGCAACAGCATTTCGATACACAGCTTGAATGTTACTTCCAGCAATCGGGAATCGCGATGCTTGCCGGTCAGGAAATCAATGGCGTTTTGCATTTCAACCGCATTGCCCGCTGCACTGGCCAGTGGCTGGTTCATGTCAGTGATCAGACCGGAAGTTTTAACCCCTGCGCCATTGGCTACATCGACCAGAGAATTGGCCAGAATGCGGGCCTGACTGACAGTCTGCATGAAAGCTCCTGAACCGCATTTGACATCCAGTACCAGCCCGTCAAGGCCGGCTGCCAGTTTCTTGGACAGAATGGAAGCGGTGATCAACGAAGTGTTTTCAACCGTTGCTGTAGCACTTCTGATAGCATAAATCTTTTTGTCAGCCGGGGCCAGATTGCCGGTCTGGCCGATAATGGCGCAGCCGATCTGTTTGACACAATTGCGGAACAGGGCATTATCCGGGCTGGTGCTATAGCCGGGAATGGCATCGAACTTGTCCAGCGTGCCGCCAGTATGGCCAAGGCCGCGGCCTGATATCATCGGCACAAAGCCACCACAGGCGGCAATTATCGGGGCCAGTATCAAGGATACATTATCACCAATGCCGCCGGTTGAATGCTTGTCCAGCACCGGCCCATCCAGATCACTCCAGTTGAGCACATCACCGGAATCGCGCATGGCTTCAGTAAGAGCCACTTTTGCCGGTGCTGCCAGATCATTAAAAAATACAGCCATGGCAAAGGCTGATATTTGCGCATCTGACACCGCCCCGGTGGCAATCCCGTCAATGAATGATTTTACATCACCAGGTGCAACTGTTTTGCCATCACGGATGGTGGCGATAAATTCCTGCGGAAGGAAAGTCGACATTTGATCAGGCTCCATAGGGTATCCAGATATTTTTAACCTGGGTTGCTTTGCGTAAAAACTGCCGGATATCTGCTGACTGCCAGTCGGTTTCAAAGCCGTCATGCGTCCATATCTGCTTGAGATTGGCAGCAGCTTCATATTGAACGGTCTTGACAGCTTGCGGATTGCCGAAATACCAGATGCCGCTTACCTCATCATGCTGGCTCAGGGTTTTGGCCAGTGCGCATTGCTCGCCAGTAACAATATTGACCACCCCGGCAGGCAGATCAGAAGTCTCCAGCACCTGATAGAAATCAGTGGCGGCAAGGGGGTGAATATCACTTGGGATGACAACCACCCGGTTGCCGGTGGCAATTGCCGGGAAAATCAGCGATACCAGACCAAGCAGCGGATTGTCCTGGGGTGCAACAATGCCCAGTACCCCAAGCGGTTCATTCATGGCGATTGCCACATTGCGAACCGGTGGTGAATGCACTGCACCATCATATTTGTCGGCCCATGCAGCGCAGGTGAAAATGGTTTCTATGGACTGTTCAACTTCTCTTGAAGCCTTTTTGGCACTGGTGCCGGTCATTGTCCTTATCCGGTTGGCAAGTTCATCAGCGCGGATCTGCAGGTTTTCCGCAATATAATAGATTATCTGGGCGCGCAAATGTGCCGTTGCCCGGCTCCAGCCGGTTGCCCTGGTGGCTGCCTCCACCGCATTGCGAATATCCTTGCGCGAACCGTCAGCCACCTCACCGGCAAGTGACCCGTCGGCATTGATAACCGGGATTGACTGGCCATTATCTGCCCGGCACTGTTTGCCGCCAATATAGTGTTTTGCTGTACGGTCAATCTGTCCGGGTTTCGGGCTGGTTGTTTTCAGCTTTGCCGGTTTGAATATGCCAAGTTTTTTGGCTTTCAGACCTGACGGTTTGAGACAGGAATACATGCCTTCGCGTCCACCTTCTCGGCCATAGCCTGACTGGCGAAACCCGCCAAAACCACAGGCGGCATCAAACTGGTTGGTTGAGTTGATCCACACAACACCTGCTTTTACCTCAGCGGCCATATCAAGCGCAGTGTTGATATTCTCGCTCCAGATACTTGCAGCCAGTCCGTATTTTGAATTATTGGCAAGGGCAATGGCTTCAGATGGAGTGCGAAAACTCATGGCAACCAGAAACGGCCCAAAAATTTCCTCCTGCACCAGAGTTGAGGCCGGGTCAATATCAGTCAACAGACCGGGGCGAATGTAACAACCAGAATTTGGCAGGGTTATATCGGGTTGCCACAGGCTGGCACCTTCATCAACGCCCTGATCAACCATTGCCTGAACCTGATGCAACTGCACCTCATCAGCCAGCGCGCCAATATCAATGGTCTTGTCGAGTGGATTGCCAATACGCAATTTGCTCATCCGCTGCCGTAATTTGGCATAGACAGTTTCAGCAATTCCCTCCTGCACCAATAGCCGCGAACCGGCGCAACATACTTCACCCTGATTGAACCATATGGCATCGACAATGCCTTCAATGGCGCTGTCAATATCGGCATCATCAAACAGAATAAATGGTGACTTGCCGCCAAGTTCCAAAGTCAGCTGTTTGCCTGTCCCGGCAGTTTCGCGGGTGATATATTTGCCAACTTCACTGGAGCCGGTAAAGGCGATCTTGCTGATAGCTTGATGCGCAACCAGCGCCTTTCCTGTCTCGCCATCACCGGTTACAATATTGATTACCCCTTCGGGAATACCGGCTTTCTGGCACAGTTCGCAGAAATAAAGCGCGGTTAGCGGGGTATATTCAGCCGGTTTCAAAACCACCACATTGCCCGCAGCCAATGCCGGGGCAATTTTCCATGCCAGCATCAGCAGCGGGAAGTTCCACGGGATTATCTGGCCGACCACGCCCAGCGGTTTAAACCCTGCAAATTCATCATCCAGCAATTGCGCCCATCCGGCATGATGATAAAAGTGCCGGGCCACCAGAGGAATATCAATATCTCGGGATTCGCGGATTGGCTTGCCATTATCAAGGGTTTCCAGCACCGCCAGAATGCGGGCATGCTTTTGCACCAGACGGGCAAGGGCATATAAGTATTTGGCCCTTGCATGACATGATAATGACTGCCATTTGCCCATGGCCTTGCTGGCAGCCTTTACCGCCTTGTCAATATCGCCGGCATTGCCAAGACCAATATCGGCCAGAAACTCTCCATTGGCCGGATTAGTGGATTTGAAACTGCCTCCTGAAGCTTTTTGCCATTTACCAGCGACAAACAGGTCAAATGAGCGATCATGGCTGTCAAGCCAGTCTTGTGCAGCCTTTGCCGATTCAATGGCGGGGCCATATTCCATATTGTCAAAAATTTCTGTTACAGACATCTTCTGCTCCGGTTAAATCACACAAGCGGCTGGTGGTGGCGGGCGGCGTAGCGGCCAGTGGCGCAATGTTCAAGCTGGCGTTCAATATCGCTCAACAGGCTGGATGCACCAATGCGAAACAATTGCGGCGATAACCAGTCATTGCCCAGTTCCTCTTTCATCAGGATCATGAAGTTAAGGGCAGTTTTGGCATCTGATATGCCGCCAGCCGGTTTGAAGCCGATCCTGTAACCGGTGCGCTGATAATAATCCCTGATCATCCGCACCATGGAAAGGGCTACCGGCAAGGTGGCATTGACCGGTTCCTTGCCGGTTGAAGTCTTGATGAAATCAGCGCCAGCCATCATCGCCACCAGTGATGCGCGCGCCACATTGTTCAAGGTGCCAAGCTCACCGGTTGCCAGAATTACTTTCAGATGGGCTTTGCCACAGGCCTTGCGGGCATCACAGACCAGATCATACAGCCCCTGCCAGTCACCGGTCAGCACCATGTGACGCTCAATGACTATGTCAATCTCACAGGCACCGGCGGCAACTGACAGTTCAATTTCCCTGATCCGGGTTTCAAGCGGCGACAAACCGGCTGGAAAACCGGTCGAGACGGCAGCAACGGGAATGCCGGAGCCATCCAGCGCCGCGACTGCGGTTTTTACAAACTGGTGATAAACACAAAGCGCACCGGGGTGAATATTCAGATTTTGCACTCCAAGGGCTTTGAGCACATCGGCGCGCACCGGCTGTCTGGCCTTGGCTGCCAGCCGCCTTATCCGGCCCTGGGTATCATCGCCCGACAGGCTGGTCAGATCAATATTGGTTATGGCGCGAAGCAGCCATGCTGCCTGCCAGTTTTGTTTGACTGTTCGGCGAGTGGTAATGGTTGCAGCTCGGCGCTCGACGGCACTGCGATTGACCCTGATGGTTTTTACCCAGTCAAAATCAGGTTTCATTCCCGGATTTCGATCAATAATCATTCAAATCTCTTTCAGGAATGCCTTGAGGAATTTCTCAAACCGGGCAGCGCTCTGATTGGCCATTTTCTTGGTCTGTTCATGCGACAGGGCAATATTGTCCATACCAGCTGCCATATTGGTGATATTGGAAATACCGGCAACTTTCAGCCCGAAAAACCGGGCGAGAATAACTTCCGGCACGGTTGACATGCCAACTGCATCAGCTCCCAGAATTTTGAGCGCCCGGATTTCCGCCGGGGTTTCAAAGCATGGACCTGACAGCCAGGCATAGACACCTGATGCAAGCTCGATATCTATATTGGCTGCGGCCCGCATGGCTGCCTGACGCAATGAAGGCTCATAGGCATCAACCATATCAACAAAGCGGTCATCACCTGTCTCACCTATGAGCGGATTGGCCCCGGCAAGATTGATATGATCAGAAATCAGCATGAGTTCGCCCGGTGGTATATCATCGCGCAGCGAGCCTGCCGAATTGGCAAGGATTACCCTTTTGGCTCCAAGTCCTTTAAGGACTGCAAGCGGTGTGCGCATCACATCGGCCCTGGCGTGCTCATAATAATGCGCCCGGCCAGCAAAAACCGCAACTGTAACACCTTCAATCTCACCAATGATCAAATTGGGATCATGGCCTGATACTCCAACTTCAGGAAAACCCGGCAGGTCAGCATAAGGGATGGTAACGCCATTATTTACGGCATCAGCCAATCCGGCCAGTCCCGAGCCAAGCACCAGCCCGGTAGTGATCTTGCGATTGTCAATTCGCTCGCGGATTGTCCTGATACATTCTGCAACACTCATTTCAAATTCTCCGGCCCGAATGATACGGGCAGCAAATCATCCAGATTAAAATCCCTGCCATCGCCTGTGGTAATGCTGGTTTCAGCATTGGCAAACTCCCTGATCTTCTGGCGACAACCACCGCATGGCGTTACCTGTTCGCCCTTTGGCCCGGCAATGGCAATCGCCATGATCTGGCGTCCACCATCAGCCACCATGACTGATATGGCCGAGGCTTCAGCGCATACACCTTCTGGATATGCAGCATTTTCCACATTGCAGCCGCAATAGACCTTGCCATTATCAGCCAGTATCGCTGCTCCTACCTTGTAGCTGGAATATGGTGCATAGGCATTTTGACGGATATTTTCAGCCGCCCTTAACAGCTCATCGTTCCTTGACATAAGGTACACCTCCAGCTTTTGGCGGAACAGCCTTGCCAACGAAACCGGCCAGCAGGATAACAGTCAGAATATATGGCAGAGCCTGGATGAACTGCACTGGTATTTCACCAATACCAGGGATGGTTATGCCCTGAAAAGCGATTGCCGATGCTTCCAGAATGCCAAACAGCAGACAGGAAACCAGCGCGTTGAATGGCATCCAGCGGGCAAATATCAGGGCGGCCAGAGCAACAAAGCCCTTGCCAGCTGACATATCGCGCACAAAGAACGAGTTTTGTGAAATCGACAGATAAGCACCGCCAAAGCCACACAGGATTCCACAGATTATCACGGCACGATAGCGCAGCCAGATAACCGAGATACCGGCAGTATCAACTGCTTCCGGACATTCCCCCACAGCGCGCAATCGCAAACCAAAGCGGGTCCTAAACAGGATGAACCATGTCAGCGGCACAAAGGCAAAGGCGATATATACCAGAATGGTATGGCCGGAAATAAGTTCGCGATACAGCATTCCGATGACCGGTACATTGTTCAGCGTATCGACAAGAGGCAAGGAAATATCATTGAATTTGGCGGCACCGGTTACAGACGGGGTATTGCCCCCGCGGCCAAACCATGCCTGACCAAACAGGATTGCCATGCCCGCTGCCAGAAAATTGATGGCAACGCCTGAAATAATCTGGTTGCCGCGAAAGGTTATCGAGGCAAGACCGTGCATCAGTGACAATACGACCGAGACACCGATACCGCATAAAAGCCCCAGCCAGGCAGAGCCGGTTACCGCAGCACCGGCACCGGCAGCAAAGGCAGCGCCTAACAGTTTTCCTTCAAGGCCAATGTCGAAAATACCGGAGCGTTCAGAAAACAGGCCAGCCAGACAGGCAAAAAGCAACAGGGCGGTCAGGCGCAAGCCTGAATCAAGGACCTGGATTGCAAGTTCAATGGTTTCCATAAGATCAGGCCCCTTCTTGCTGCGATCGGGTGAATGACAATAAACGCGCGACCGTTGGGCGGAACATATGGTCCATGGCACCGGTAAACAGGATCACCATTCCCTGAATTACCACAATCATGTCGCGGGTAATGGCTGGCATTTCAAAGGCAAGTTCGGCCCCGCCCTGATACAGCATGCCAAATAATATGGCCGCAAAGAATATGCCGACCGGATGGTTGCGCCCCATAAGAGCCACGGCAATGCCGACAAAACCGTAACCGGCAGTGTAGCCAAGCAACAAGCGGTGCTGTACCCCCATGATCTCGTTGACTGCCATCAGCCCTGCCAGCGCACCTGATATGGACATGGCGATGATGATAATCCGGGCTGGCGAAATACCGGCATAAAGAGCAGCTGTTGAAGAAAACCCCAAGGTTCGCATGGCATAGCCAAGCTTTGTCTTCCAGATCAATATCCACACAGCCACAGATGCGGCAATTGCCAGAAAGAATGACAGGTTAAGCGGTGATTTTTCAATCTTCAAGCCAAACCATGCAAAAATATCACTCATGAAGGGAAGATGGGCACCAGCTTCAAAACTGCGGGTTTCAGTAGCCATGGAGCCGGGAACCTTCATCACATTGACCAGCAGATAGACCAAAAGCGCTGAAGCTATAAAGTTGAACATGATAGTGGTGATAACTATGTGACTGCCGCGTTTGGCCTGCAAATAGCCGGGAATTGCCGCCCATAAGGCACCAAAGGCCGCCCCGCCAAATATGGCCAGGGGAAACACGATCAGCCAGTGGGTATTGTCCAGCCACAAACAGGCAATGGCCACTCCGATACCGGCGACATATGCCTGGCCCTCCCCGCCAATATTGAACAGCCCGGCATGAAACGCTACAGCAACGGCAAGTCCGGTAAAAATGAAATTGGTGGCATAATAAAGTGTATAGCCGATGCCCTCACCATAGCCCAGTGAGCCATAGACCAGATATTTCATCGCCTCAATCGGGTTTTCACCGATAATGATCACAACCAGCCCTGACATTAACAGTGCCATGGCCAGATTTAGCGCCGGGATAAGGACCATATCGGCCCAGCGCGGTAGGTCCTGATTCATTGTGCCGCCTCATTGATTCCGGCCATTAACAGGCCAAGTTCTTTTTCATTGGTAAATTCAGGGTCGCGTTCACCGGATATATGACCATCAAACATCACGATAATCCGGTCAGAAAGTGACATGATTTCCTCCAGTTCAACCGAGACCAGCAAAATGGCATTGCCGCGGTCGCGCAATTCGATGATCTGCTTGTGAATAAATTCAATAGCACCAATATCAACTCCGCGGGTCGGCTGGCCGATCAGCAATAATTGCGGTTCGCGGTCGATCTCGCGGGCCAGAACAATTTTTTGCTGATTGCCGCCTGAGAAATTCTCCGCCCTTAAATGTACATTTGGCGGCCTGATATCATAGCGTTGCATCTGGTCGTCGGCATGTTGCAGAATAGTTTGTATCTTCATGATGAAGCCGCCAGAGTTTTCCGGCTCGTCATGCAGGCCAAGCACAGAATTTTCCCATTCCTCAAACGGTCCGATCATTCCCATTTTATGGCGATCTTCAGGAACATGAGACACACCCAGATGCCGCAAGGTCTTGGCATTGCTGTTGCCGGTTACCCCTGCCGCCACCCCGCCAATACGCACCGTACCACTTTTGGCATGTCTTATTCCGGCAATGGTTTCCAGCAATTCACTTTGACCATTACCGGCGACCCCGGCAACCCCGACAATTTCTCCGGCATGAACAGACAGGGAAATTCCCTTGATGCGCTCAACCCCCTGCTGGTTGAATACGCGCAAATCATCTACCTGCAATATTGGCTCGCCCGGTTGGGATTTGGTCTTTTCAACCCGCATCAGAATTGGACGACCTACCATCAGTTCAGCCAACTGGGCCGGTGAGGTTTCAGATGTTTTGACTTCTGCCGTCATAGCCCCCTGGCGCATGACTGAAACCGTATCAGTTACCGCCATTATCTCACGCAATTTGTGAGTGATAAGGATGATGGTTTTGCCCTGCTGCTTTAACTGCTCAAAAATCTGGAACAGGTGATCTGCCTGTGAAGGGGTTAAAACTCCGGTTGGTTCATCAAGGATAAGTATATCAGCGCCGCGATAAAGCGCTTTGAGAATTTCCACCCGCTGCTGGAAACCTACCGACAGATCACAGATCAGGGCATCGGGATCAACTTCCAGTTCATATTCACGGGCCAGCTTTTCAAGATGGGTGCGGGCGCGATCAAGCGAGCCTTTCAACCATGGGCCATCTTCAGCCCCCAGCACCACATTTTCCAGTACTGAAATATTTTCAACCAGCATGAAATGCTGATGCACCATGCCGATGCCAGCGGCAATGGCAGCGCGCGGTCCGGCAATATGGACCTTTTTACCATTAACCTTTATCTCACCGGAATCTGCCTGATAGAATCCGTAAAGTATCGACATCAGGGTCGATTTGCCCGCTCCGTTTTCCCCGACTATTCCGTGGATAGAACCCTTCTTTATAGAAAGATCAATATCGCGGTTGGCCCTGACATTGCCAAAACTCTTGTTAATGCCGATCAGCTCGATCGCCGGTGGTTCCCCGGCAGCATCGGGTAGTTGCTGCCGGGTGGCTGTTGTTTGAGTTTGCATTTACGAAAATTCCGAAAATTGAAGGTTTCAGCCTATTCTGGACATTTGGAATCGGTCATGAAATCATGCACTTTCAATTCACCGGAGATGATTTTTGCCGAAGCTGCATCAACCGCTTTTTTCATGGCATCGGTGATAAGTGACTTGTTGTTTTCATCCAGTGCCCAGCCTACACCGCCTTCTTTCAGGCCAAGTACACTAACGCCGGATTTCCAGTTGCCGGTGCGGGCATCTTCAAACACCTTGTAGATGGCTGCATCAACCCGTTTGATCATCGAGGTCAGTACCTTGCCGGGGTGCAAGTGGTTCTGGTTGGAATCAACGCCAATACCCAGCTTGCCGGCATCTGCTGCTGCCTGCAATACACCAAGCCCGGTGCTGCCTGCTGCCTGGAAAATAACGTCCGCACCGCGGGCAATCTGGGATTTGGTCAGTTCACCACCCTTGACCGGATCATTCCATGCTGCTCCGGTATTGCCGGTCATGTTCTTGAATACAACAGCATCTGCCTTGACAGATCTGGCCCCCTGCTTGTAGCCACAGGCAAATTTTTCAATCAACGGAATACCCATGCCGCCAACGAAACCGATCTTGCCGGTTTTGGAAGCCATGATGGCCAGAATACCAACCAGATATGAGCCTTCATGTTCCTTGAACACGATTGACTGCACATTGGGCTTGTCAACTACCATATCGACAATGGCAAATTTGGTATCAGGGAATTCACCAGCTACGGTTTCAATGGCCTTGGCATAGGAAAAGCCGGTTACAGCAATGGGTGAAAAACCCTTGCGGGCGAAGCGGCGCAGCACCTGTTCACGCTGGGCTTCACTTTGAATTTCAAAATCACGATAGTTGATACCGCTTTTCTTCTTGAACATTTCTGCGCCGCGATAGGCAGCTTCATTGAAAGATTTGTCGAACTTGCCACCCATGTCGTAAATCATGGCCGGCTTTATGTCCGCAGCCATGGCTGCAGTTGCCATGGTAACAGATGCAATGGTTGCAAATAGCAGATGTTTGAGTTTCATTTGTTTAATACTCCCTGTTAAAGACATTTCAGTTTGATCCAACAGCCCGCAAGGGCGCTTCTTCTTTTGTCTGCCATTGACCAGCCAGCCTTTCCAGCTCAAGGCCAAGGCCTTCATCAATGACGAGATCAGTAATTATTCCGGTACGCAGACCAGCCAGTGTCGGCCTGGCCTTGGTTTTGCCTGCTGCCATGGCAAATACTCTTGCCTTGCCAATAGCCTCAACATCAACGCCTATTGAATGGCGGGCAAGCCCTGTTTCAAGATGGTTGCCATCAATATCAAAAAAGCTGCCCATCAGATCACAGACAGCACCGGCATTTTTAAGTTCTGCACATTCTGAACCTGATGCCATGCCGGAAATGCGCAAATGTCCATCATCCTCAAGTGAGCCGATACCGGCAATATACAGATCACATTGCCGGGCGCGCCTTAACAGGCTGGCAACAGATGGCTGGCTTTGCAAAAGCTGTTTTTCCTGCATGCTGGTCACCAGATAGGGAACCGGCAGCAGATAGCCTTCAGCCCCAAGCTTGTCCATCAGCCGCAAAACCACATCATAGGGGTTGGCCGACAATTTGCGGGTCAGACTGCCGGAAATTGAAAAAATTGACAGATCACTGCGATTAACCGGGCGCATTGCAGCAATCGCAGCTTTCAGGGTGCGTCCCATGCCGACACCAACCTTGTCGGCGATTTTTTTATCGGCAAACAGGGATGACAGCAAATGCCCGCCAACCTGCCCGACAGCTGCGATTGAAGTTCCTTCGGGCTGGTCAGGTCCGATTATGAAAGGGGCGATGGTGCAGCTGTTCAGGTCAAACTGGTCAACAATTCGCTGTTCCATGGCCAGACAATCATCCGGGCGACCTTCAATGGTGATGCGTACCAGACCATCTTCGCGGGCCTGATTGATCAGGCGGTGGGCTTTGGCATTGGAAACATCAAGCCGTCTGGCTATTTCAGACTGGGTAAGACCGCCGACAAATGACATCCATGCGGCGCGTACTGAAAGCTGGTCAGACCAACTGCGGGCATTGACAAGGTCATGTTTCAATGCTGTTACCTACCCAAAGTTCCAGTTTTTGATGTCTGGAATTATTTTCATTTACTGAAATTATTTTCAACAGTAGATGGCAAAAGCTGCACAGTCAAGGCGAGGTTGTTGACAACTTGAATTTTGCCTGCAAACTCCCATATAGTAATTGTCATGGTGCCGGTTTCGGGCCATGGCGTTTATCAAGAGCTGCTTTTTGAAAGGGCTGTAAACATGTCAAGAATGTCACTTTTTTCCTCACCCATGTTTTTGGGTTTTGACGAGCTGGAACGGATGATGGACCGGGCGCAAAAATCTACCGGTGACGGTTATCCGCCTTATAATATTGAACGAATAGCTGATGAAAACCAGCATACAGAAAAATTGCGTATAACCCTGGCCGTGGCCGGTTTTTCTGAAGATGATCTGGATATTTCACTGGAAGAAAACCAGTTGACAATACGCGGCGTGCAGGAAGATGATGACAGGGAATATCTGCATCGCGGCATTGCCGCTCGCCAGTTCCAGCGCACCTTTGTTCTGGCTGAGGGTATTGAGGTAGCTGGCGCCAGTCTGGAGAACGGCTTGCTGACCATATCGCTTGAGCGGGTCGAGCCGGAAAAGATTATCAAGACCATTGCCATCAACAAAAAGGGAAGCTGATATGGATGATGTAATCAAATTCAACTCCAATCTGACAGCGCATGAATTTGCAGCGCTTGGAAATGGAGTTGTTGCCTATATCCGCCCGCTTAGCCGCGACAAGGCGATGGAAATACTGGGGCCGGTGCCGGACATGCCTTCAGATATAAAACTGTTTGGATTGTTCAGTGCTGATGGAACACCTCTGGCAATCTCTGACAACCACGAAACGGCCCTGGCCAGCGCCTTTGAAAACGACCTGAACCCGGCATCTGTGCATTAGAGCCAGACCTGACCCCTGTCGCGTAACAGTGGATTTATTTCAACGCGACAGGCGTCAAACAGTTTAAGTGCCAGAAATTTCTCCACATCAAAAAACTGATAATGCTGGTTCTCTACCCATCTGGCAAATAGTTCTGCGTCAGAGGTATTATCGACTTGTTTGAGAATATGCTGTCCCCTGTCTGTGCTTCGCTTGGCCAAAGAAAAGCAGAGGGAGCTGCTTTTATATTACAAAGCCAATCTCAATTCTTCGCAATTGCGGTATCTCACATGGGTTCCATAAAAAAAACGCCACCTGAATGAGGCAGCGTTTTAATGATTGCTGAGTATAAAACTGATCAGATGGCAGCTTCTATCCATTCGGCGATTTTGCCTTTGGGGTTGGCGCCTACCTGTGTGGCTTTTACTTCGCCGCCATTGAAAATCATCAATGTCGGGATGC
This sequence comes from Hyphomicrobiales bacterium, assembly GCA_026990765.1. Lineage (GTDB taxonomy): Bacteria > Pseudomonadota > Alphaproteobacteria > Rhizobiales > Aestuariivirgaceae > JALWJW01. The sequence goes on from JALXCV010000153.1 coordinate 19,174, forward strand.
CGCGCACGCCGTATTTGGAAGGGGTGGAAGGGTTGTCGTCAATGTTGATTTTGGCAACCTTGATCTTGCCTTCATATTCCTTTGCCAATTCTTCCAGTGATGGGCCGATCATCTTGCATGGGCCACACCATTCAGCCCAGAAATCAACGACTACAGGACCGTCAGAATTCAATACATCTTCTTCAAATGATGCGTCAGACACTTTGATAGTTGTCATGAGAACCTCTTTTGTTCAAATCAGCGAATATCGCTGCTTTTCTTTTCGTTTGAGAACGTAAGTTGTCAAAGGCCCGCGGTCAAGATGTGAAGGGTAAAATCATGGCAAAAATGCTTCATCAAGCTGTGAAGTGCTGATCGGCATCAATCGGGCATCATTCGTCCACAACAGGGCAGTGTGAATCTCATGTGTTGGATAAATCTTTGCCATGGCGTAACGATATGCAGCCAGCTGGCGGATATAGTTTTGCGGCACATCCTTGGGGTTTAAAGGGGCGGGGCGGTTGGTTTTATAGTCTATTATCAATACTTTGTCATCATCCACACAAAGCCGGTCAATCTGCCCGGCAAATGAAAATGACCGGCCATCTCCCAACTCGACCTTCCCGGCAACAGGCACTTCAGCCTTGCCTTTGGCAGAAAATACATCGGCAAATTGCGGATCATCGACTAATGCCATGACTTCATTCAGCATCTGCGAACGCTCGCCTGCTTTCATCTCGCGGGCGAATCGCTCCAGATAGGAACTGGCGGCCCGGCGGCGATCAGAACTTGCAATATCAGGCAGATATTGCAGCAATTTGTGAATATGGTTGCCACGGATAAAGGGTGATGTCTGTTTGCCGGTATCAGGCGAGGCAATCTGCTCATCATCTGCCCCGCCATCCAGCATTCCCAGCCTTGAAGGTGCATGCCACGGTGTCGGCTTGCGCATCTTTTCAGGCATGGTGAATATCCAGTCAGGCAGCGCGGTGCCTTTATCAGCTGTTATGTCCGTGCTGGCTGTGGGTTTTTGACGGGCCGGTTGCCGGTTTTCCATGCGCCAGACAGTCTGGCCATCAATACTGGTTTTATATTCATCCTTGCACAGAACATCACTGACGAGTTGATACCAGCAACCTTCTTTTATATCCCGGCTCCCCTTGAAGCCGCCAATATAAAGCCGGTCGCTGGCACGGGTCATGGCCACATATAACAGTCGGTGATATTCCTCTGTCTCCTGTTTGAGAAATTCTTCTTTCAGCCTGTCAGTATAATCGGTTTTGGCAATGTTCCACACCGGAATGTCATTATCACCCAGCATCAGTTTTGGCACCTGTTTGCCATCGGGCTTTGAACAGGTATCGGGCATGATGACAATTCTGGCTTCCAGCCCCTTGGCTCCATGTACGGTCATTATCCTGACCTCACCGGCGCTCTGGTCCATATCACGCTTGATATCAATATTGCTGGCGGTTAACCAGTCAGCAAAGCCCTGCAGGGACGCGGTGCCGCGATCCTCAAAATCAAGTGCCAAAGACAGCATGGCATCAACCGGTTCCAGCGCCTCACTGCCCAGACGTGCGACAATTGCCGCGCGCCTGTTATCTTCAACCAGAACCCCGGATAAAAACTCGTAAGGTCTGCGGTTTTCAGCTGCTTTTAACCAGCCCTGAAGCAGGTTGTTGGCTGTCTGGTAGCCTTGCGATCTGGCAAAGATTTGCCACAGGCTGTTCTCACCGCGATCAATTGCCAGATCAATCAGGTCACTATCATCTATTGCCGTTCCATCATCACGTGCCAGCAGGGGAGATTTCAACAATCCGGCGAAATTGAGATCATCATGCGGCAGCAGCACAAACCGGATCAGTGCCAGAAGATCCTGCACTGCTATATGCTGGTTGAGCTTTAGCCGGTCGGAACCGGCAACCGGTATATTGGCCATTTTGAGCGCCCGCACCATGGCATCCATAAAGGTGGTCCGGGTGCGCACCAGTATCAGGAAATCGTCCGGGCGCAATGGTCGCTCATTGCCATCTTCACCAATGATGGTCTCACCAGATTTTAGCCAGTAGCTGATTTTACCGGCTATCTTGCGGGCCAGCAGGTCACGCGCATTAAGTGAGGCATCAATTTTTTCATCCGGTTGCCAGATTGAGGTCTTTTGCGGCTGTTCAGCCTCAATTAACGGCCATATTTCGACCAGACCGGGGCTGGCCGAGCGAACTGCTGAATGTATACATTCTCCCACACCGCTGGCAGCTGGCAGATTTTCAAACACCGCATCCACGCTTTCTAGCACCGGCACCACCGAGCGGAATGATACCTGAAACGGTATGGTTTCAAATTTCCCGGTAACAGATGAAAAATGCCGCTGCATTTCATCAAAGCCGTCAGGTGATGCACCCTGAAACCGGTAGATTGACTGTTTGCGATCACCAACAGCAAATACTGTGCGGTTGATATCTCCGCGCGCGCCCAAGCCGGAAAAGAAATCATCAGCCAGAAACCGGATGATCTGCCATTGCTGCGGACTTGTATCCTGGGCCTCATCCACCAGAATATGATCAATCCCCCCATCCAGCTTGTACAATACCCAGGCTGCATCTGGCAGGTTTTCAAACATTGCCAGCGTCCGCAGGATCAAGTCATGATAATCATGTCTGCCCATGGCCAGCTTGGCTGCTTCATAATTGCTGACAATCTCACCACCTATCTCAATCAGTGCATCTGTGGCATCGCGAACCTTTATGGCATTAAGCTTGTCCAGAATTGTCAGCATGATTTCCTGCTGCTCCAGCAGGAACTGGCGCACCGAAGGATTTGCTTCGGCAAATTTCCTGGGGCATAGGCTGTTTGCTGCTTTTGGTTTGCCACGTGCAGTCAGTACCAGTTTTTGGAAAAGCATATAAAAACTGTCTGCTGATTGCTCATTCAGCATTTGCCAGATGATTTCAGCCTGCCCCTGACAGGTTTTTGTTTTGTCGAGCCGCAGGATTTCATAATTGTCTTGATAAGCCTGACGGTCAAAATTGCGGGCGCTATGGGCAATGAGATCATCACCGCTGATGCTTGCATCAATTCCCAGATGTTCAGCCAGTATCTGCCTTGCATTTTCCCGAAGCTGCGGGTTTGAAAACAAGCCTTCCAGCTCGGCCCGCTTTGCCAGCAGGTTGCGCAAAATTGCATTAAAGCCGTCAATCCCCCCGGCATTGCGGACAATTCTGGACAGGGCAGCGATCTTGTCTGCATCACCTGACTGGCTGATAGCAGTTAGAACCCTGGCCTTTTCATCTTCCAGCAATTGTACAGACTGGCGATCTTCCAGCACCTCAAATCCCGGCGTGATGCCAGCTTCAACCGGAAACCGGTGCAATAATTGTTCGCAAAACGCATGGATGGTCTGCACCTTCAAACCACCTGGGGTTTCCAGCGCCCTTGCAAACAGCCGGCGCGGTTCTGCCAGTTCATCAGCCTTGAACCGCACATGCCCGGTTTTTATATGGATGCTTTCAATCAGGGTCTCATCATTCATTGCAATCCATTCAGCCAGCCGTTCAAATAACCGGGTTGACATCTGGGCAGCAGCGGCCCTGGTATAGGTAAGACACAGAATTTTTTCCGGCGGTACTCCGCTCAGCATCAGCCTGATAACCCGGTTGACCAGCACATGGGTTTTTCCCGATCCGGCATTGGCCGACACCCAGGCTGAAATATCAGGGTTTGATGCCCGGTTCTGGCTATGGCTGGCTATGGCTTTATGATCAGTCATTGCCATCCCTTTGCAAGTGGAAATATGCCCATTCACGCCATCTCGACAAATAATCAAATTCGCGCTCGTTTCTTGCATCCTTTGGCCCGGTATTGGCTGTATAGGAGCTGTCATGCGCAAGGTAATGCGAAACCAGCATTGCCATTCCCTCAGCAGCACTGGTAATTGCCTGATCACTCCTTTGGCTGTTATGGAGTTTTGTTTCTCCTGGAACAGCATTGCCGGAAAGCTTGATATAGGTCAGTTCAGACGGGGTTTGCGCCTTGATACCGGCAAATCCGCCATTGGCCGCAATCCAGCCTTCAAGTAATAGCTGGGCTGAAAAACTGTCTTTGGTTTCATCAAAGGATGGCGCAGAGCCGGTCTTGTAGTCGATAATACGGATATTGGCATTTTCCAGTTCATCAATCCGGTCGGCCCTTGCTGTCAACTGGCAGTTTTTGCCACCGGCAACAAATTCTGCCATGCCATCAGCTTCAGTGTGGATGTTTTTCAGACCTTTGCGCAATTTCTGTTCATTTTCAATGAACCAGTCAGCCATGGCCGCAAGCTGGGCTGCATAAAATCCAGCCAGTGCCCTGTCATCAAAAAACTCCAGCAATGCCTTGTCCAGTTCACTTTTCACCCGATCTTTGGCATCAGCGGGCAAGTCTTTCGGCCATGTTTTGCAGAACTGCTCAAGTGCCTTGTGCACCATCAGGCCGCGTTCAGCTGGCCCTTGTGAACGTGTCAGTTCATTCAGCGGTTTCAGTTTAAGGATTTTGTTGGCAAAAAACTCATATGGATTTTGCACCAGCTTGTCGATGGCGGTAACAGAAAACCTTGTCGGGCGCGATTGCACAGGCGGTATTGGTGCCGGGCGCTCAACCGGAATTACCTGATCACTTCTGTCCAGCCCTTGCGCCCATTCAATCCATGGAAATTCTGTCCTTGCCTCGACTTCAGATGCTGATAGCAATGCCTGTAATCGGGTCAGCCAGCGAGAGGCAACCGCCGGGCTGCCATCAATCTTGCCAGAACTGGTCAAAAAGCTTTTCTTGTTGCAAAATCCTTGAACGAAATCATGGGCGCTAAGGCCAATACGGCGTTCTGGAACCGGAATGCCGATATTTACCGATTGTGGCCGGTTCAGCCATGGATCAGTCCGGGCTGCCATTGGCCAGACATTTTCATTCAACCCCCCCATAATGATGATATCACTGGCAATCAGCCGGGCTTCCATCAATCCGTAAATTGCCAGATCAGGATGTTCGCTAAAGCGCGGTCGAACCGGGGTCTGGGCCAGCATTGACAGTAACAGGCTGGCATAGTCGTTAATTGTCAGATCAGGGCAGTCATCGCTTTCATCCAGCAGTGACTGCATCAGCATCAATAATTGTTCACCAGCCTCACCGCGCCAGATTTGCGACTTTTGATCCAGCTTTTTGCAAGCCTCAAGATGACACTCGACAAGCTGTTGCAGCCTGTATTGCCCACCGGTTGCATAACATTGCTCCAGCGGGGCAAATATCTCAGCCAGTAATGATGCCTGCTGTCTTGTCAATTTCCAGTCTGCATCACCAAGGCGTCTGACTGTCGGATGCAGATGTTTTTGATCGGCCAGACATTGTTGCTGGTTTTCGGCAATTGACCTGAATTCAGCAAGGTTCTGCCAGCTTTTGCCTGATCGCAAAATTGCAGTTTCAAGTGCCAGATAATCGCCAATATCACTATATGGATGCGATAGCATGGCCTTGATCGCTGCCGGTTTGAATTTGCTGGCGGCAGTATCAAGCACCAGCCGGATGAATATTCCCTGGGTTGAATTGGACAAAGGCTCACCAGCTGAATCATCCACCTCAATCTGCCAGCGGGCCATGGCAGCCTTGACCTTTTGTGCCAGCCGCCGGTCAGGAGTTATCAGGGCGGCCTTTTGCCTGTCATTTATGGCCTTGCGCATGATCAGGGCAATTATTGCAGCTTCCTCACTTTGCTCGCCAGCCTTGATCACGCTGACACCGTTCATGGCTCTGGCAATCCTTCCCGGATTTTCGGCAAGGGCTGATCGCCATTGCTGGGTAGTATCAGCCGGGCGCATGATTTCACCGGCCAGCCAGATGCGATCAGTGCTTGCGACTTCACCATCGATTTTTGGCAGTGGTTGCACCTGTTCGCGATCTGCCTTCATCCCGGACAATAACTCGCGCATCCCGAATTGCGGATGATGTTCCTTCATGCTTTGCCAGCTTGCATCATCCATATCAGTATCAAGACCGGGCAGGATAACCGCGCCATTATCCAGATGCGCAATGACCGATAATAGCTGGGCGGTTGCCGGTATCGAACCGGTGGACCCGGCAGCTATTACCGGACCTTTCGAGCCGTGCTGCATCAACTGGCGGGCATAATTCTGCATCAGCCGGGAACGGCGTTCCATCGGCCCGATCATGCCGCGCTTTTCCAGTTCCTTGGGCAATTGTTCAGAGATGATTTTAAGAAAATCCCTTGCTGCCTGCTGATGCCCGGCAAAATCTCCTTCAAACAACTCGACCAGATCAGCCAGCACCGCTTCATGCGTATCCAGCCGGTCTGCCAGTTGGGCCAGGGATCTGGCCAGATCAAAAATCTGGGCAGATGCCGAGCGGATTGTCTCAGCCAGCATGGTATCTGGATTGTCACTGACCCACTGCCTGATCATGCCGGCCAGAATGAACTGTCTTGACAGTCCAGAAATGGCCGGTGGTAGCTCAAAATTGTCCTCAAAACCGCTTTCAGAGGTAAACAGGGCCGCTTCCTCATCACTGTCACCCAATGTGCGGATTGACGGCAGCAACTGGTTTGAAGTCTCATCTGCTGCCAGAAAAGCTTCAATCAGTGAACGCGCGGCCCTTCTGGTTGGCAGCAATATTGTCCATTCCGTCAATTCCAGCGGATCACCGCTGAGGCTGATATGGTCAAAAATTGCATTGGTTTTAATGGATTTTACCAAAGCCGGCAAAAAAGCAATTCCGGGCGGAATATGAAAGATGTTCGGTTGCGATTGCGGATTGAACATCACTTCATCTCCGCAAATCGTTCCAGTTCAGCCTCGGCTAGTCTGATTGCCTCTGGTGTTCCCACATGCAGCCATGGCGCATCATGCACCAGACCGTATAAACGGCCTTTGGCAAGGGCCTTGTCAAATATGGTGTTCATCGAGAAAGCCACCGGTTTGTGCCCGGCAAGAATGCGTGGATGCACCAGATAGCACCCGGCATAAATATAAGGAGCTAAAGCGGCTTTCCCCCGTCTTTGCAAACGGCCATCATCGGACATGAAAAAATCTCCGGCCCCGTTAAACCCGATGGCGCGCGATTTGTCAGATAACAGCAACAGGAAATCCATTTGCCCATCATCCCATTTTCGCCGCATCTGCTCAATTGCCGGAACATCTTTATTCAGCCAGAAAGAATCGCTGTTGAGAATGAAAAATGCCTGTTTTCCCAGCATTGGCAGGGCCTTGATGACACCGCCACCGGTTTCCATCAATTGATCACGCTCGTCACTGATTTGGATCAGCCCTGCCGGTTGCCGGTCGGCCCAGTCATCAATCTGGTCAGCCAGATAGTGCTTGTTGACGATTATTCTATCAATGCCGCTTTGTGTCAGATTGTCTTTTGACCAGTCAATCAGTGCCCGGCCTGCCACTTTTATCAGAGGTTTTGGAGTTGTGTCGGTCAATGGCCGCATACGGGTGCCAAGCCCGGCAGCAAGTATCATGGCGCGTCTGGCGATTACTCCAGCCATCAGGTTTTCTCCCTGACCGCTTCTCGAACCTTTGCATCCAGATTGGTTCGAAACCATGTTTTCAGATCAGCCAGTGCGCTGTGTTCCAGGTTCTTGTCGAGATAGGAAAGAACCCTTGGAATATGACGCAGATAGTTTGACTTGCCGTCGCGCTTTTTCAGCCGGGCGAATATTCCAAGAATTTTCGAAGCCCGCTGCGCTCCCAAAACTGCATAGGCAGTGCGCAGCTTTTCTTCATCAAAACCATCATCTGCCGCCTTTCGGTGTCGGCAATAGCGGTCAAGCAATATGGCTTCATCCCTGTCATCAATGTCGGTGCGCGCATCCTGCAGGAATGAGGCAAGATCATAGGCTGGATGTCCCAGCACGCAATCCTGGGTATCGATCAGGCCAATCCGGTCAAGACCTGAATTGTTTTCCAGCCAGATCAGATTGGGCGAATGAAAATCACGCAACACCCATACCGGTTTATCGGTCATGGCCAGCGGGAACAACTCATGCCAGATATCAAAAAACTCGGAAATTGCTGATTCTGTCAGTGACCTGCCGGTTGCCCATGGCCAGAACCATTCAGTCAACAGGCTGACTTCGGTAGCCATTGCTGCCGGGTCATAGTTTTTAAGGTGATATTGGCTGTTATCATCAAGAACAATCATCCCGGGCCAGTCGGTTTCAGCTATTTCTGCCAGAAGATCAATGGCAACCTTTTTAACCTTGAGGCTGATATCTGGTTGATTATACAGGTCACCAAATACCGCATCGCCAAAATCCTCAATCAGCATCAGACCATTTGCATGATCACCGGCATATTCAACAAAAGCCCTGAAACCCTTTTCGCGCAAACCCTTGTTGATTGCATGTACAGCCCTGATACCTTCGGCCAGATGCACCAGACGGCTATATGGCAAACCGTTCTTGATTGCCGGGCCATCTGTTGCCTCGGGCATATCCATCAAAATGGCCTTTTTGCCGCCCTCGGCCACCAGCCTTTCATAGCGGCGCGGTGAAGCATCGCCCTGCAGAAAACTGCGTTTTGCCGATTGCCATCCGCTTTGCTGTAAAAACCTGTTTATGGCATTTATCCTGTCAGCGGTCTGGGTAAAACAACCTTTGGCAGTCAGTTCCAGTTGCCGGCTGCCTCCGCTGCCGCTCAAATAAATATCCAGACGATCTGATGGTAAATGATCTCCCAGCCGGTCTGGCCATTCGATCAGGGTTATGCGCTGGTCCTCATCGTCGAAAAAACCCAGTTCTTCAATCTCGTCAACCCCGTTGATCCGGTAAAGATCAAAATGCAGAACCGGCAGCCTGCCAGCTTCATATGGCTGTACGAGGGAAAATGTCGGGCTTGGAACTTCGCAATTGTCATCTTTTGCAAGGGCGCGGATATAGGCGCGGGCAAATTCGGTTTTCCCAACCCCCAGATCGCCCCACAGACATATGGTCTGGCCCTTGCGGGCAAAAAGAGACAGTTCATGGGCAAAATCCCTTGTTGCCTGTGGCCCGTCAAGTTTGCGTGTAATTACCGTCACAAAACCTACCCTGCAAGAGCTGCCGATGTTTCTGGCCTTTCAGATAATTTGATCTGATCTGGCCCTGTGATTGGCAGGCGGCAGATAATGGTGGTTCCCTGTTTCTGGCGTGAATGCAGCGAAACTGATCCACCATGCAATTCAACAAATCCCTTGACAATTGCCAGCCCCAGACCCGGCCCGCGATGCCCACCTGATATTGGTTCACTCTGGAATCTTTCAAAAGCGTGTTTTTGAAATTCTTCGCTGATCCCGCGGCCCTTGTCGGAGACCCAGAACACAATTTCTTCACCTTCAATTCTGGCCCCAAGCTGAACCGCCGATCCTGCTGGAGAAAAGCCGATGGCGTTTGATATGAGATTGTTCAATACTTGGGAGATGCGGTGAATATCAGCTGTGAATACATCTACTTCTTCGGCAATCTCCACCTTGAGTTTCAGTTTCATCTCCCGCAGCTTGTTAGCCCACTGATTGGCGATCTCCTGCAGTAATTGCACCACATCAATTTCCACCAGCACCAGATCCATGGCCCCTGCATCAATGGTTGTCAGATCCAGAATGGCATTGATGATGCCTAAAAGGTCATTGGATGATTTTTGAATATGGTCGATATATTCAAGCTGCCTGCCTTCCAGTTCCCCGGCTATCCCCAAGGTCAATGTTTCGGCAAAGCCTAAAATATTGGTCAGTGGTGTGCGCAATTCATATGAGACATTGGAAAGGAAGTTGGTTTTCAGCCGGTCTGCAGATTCAAGCGCCTCATTGCGTTCGCGCAGGGCTTTTTCAATTCCGGCGCTGGCTGATACATCCACATAGGTTATCAGCGTATTTCCATCCGGCAGCGGTACAGAGGCAAAATCAAATATCTTGGCATCGGTTCTGGTCAGGCGATCGTGCATCCGGTTGCGGCTCTCAGACAGTGAGGTGACACAATATTTGAGGTCATCCCAGATCGCCTTGCTGTGCAGCAGCTCTGAACAGCGCTCGATAACTTCATCCACATGCGGGTGCCTGTCGAGAAATTCCCGGTTGAGTTTCCAGAATCTGGCAAATGCCTGATTATATAATTGCAATTTGCCGTCAGCACCATAAAGGGCAATGGCCTCTTCAAGATTATCAAGCGTTTCCCTTTGCACATCTATCAGGGCGTTATATTTGCTTTCCAGCGACAGCTTTTCAGTTACATTTTCATTCAGATAAGTAACCCCGCCAAACGGGTGCTGCTCGGCAACGATGCGCAAGGAGCGCCCATCTGGCAGATGCCACCATTCCTCGCGCGGTTCGATGGTTTTATAGGCTGACAGATATTCGCTTTTCCAGTTCTTGAAATTTGCCTGTTCGGGCAGCTTGCGTTCCAGCCGCAATCTGTCGATGATTTCACCATCAGATGGCTTGCTGTCCAGCCAGTCAGTATCAAGATCCCATAATTGCGCATAGGCAGAATTGTAAAACCGCAATCTCTGGTCAGGACCAAAGATGGTTATTGCAGTTGCCAGCTTGTCAAGAATTGAGGCATGCGCCTTGATGTGAAGCGCCAGTTCCTTCTGGGTCTCACTCAACTCGGTCATGTCAATGGCAAAACATACAATATCGCTGCCGGTTTTGATCTCATAAAGATCAAGCGAGTGTTTGACCCCGCCATAGACGATCTGGGCCCGGCCAATCATGCCATCTGGAACTTTTTCATCTTCACCAACCGGCTGCATCTGTTCATCAGTTACCAGCATGGTGGTACGCTGCAATACATCTTCTACCGAAGTGCCCTCGACCGCCCTGATATAATTGTCATTGACCCAGACTATCTTGCCGTCTTCATCCTTTAGCCATACAGGCAATGGGGCGCTGTCAAGTATGGCGCTTAGCCTTTGCACCTGTTTGGAAAGCTTTCTTACCTCATGGACCAGTTCAGTATTGTGCCTGCGCTCACCCACCAGCGGCTTGAAACGCATTGTTGCCAGACCGCCCGCAGTTCGCCCGTCAACTTCCAGCAACTCACCGCCTGTTGTCTTTATGCCGATATTGAAAGCCTTGCCGACACTGCGCAATTCTTCAATGGCACTGGTCAGGGAATTTTTTGATTCACCTTCCATCCAGCTGCCAAAATCGAGAACCTCTTCCATGGTTTCCGGCATTTTCACCATGCCGCGCATATCCCCTGACATATGATCAGGCGAGCCGTCACGACCGCGCCAGAAGAACAGATAACCTGGTTCGGCATTTAATATTATTTCAGCTTCATTCAGCCTGGCTTCCAGCATATTTGCCTTGCGCCTTGACCTTAATTCATCTCTTGTAAGCTTGCGAACCGCTATCAGCGCCCAGAAAAATACCAGTATTGCCATGAACAGGGCGATCAATGCAAAACTTGAGCTGGAAAAACCTTGCGCATCTGGAATATAGGTTTTCAGCTCTGAAGATTGGGCAATTGCAGTTGTTGCATCATTAAAAAGCACAAAGCACACGGCATACACAGCTGCGCCCAAAGCTGGTCTATGTGTGTTTTTTCCTGACATCTTAAAAAATGATGTTCCCCTGTAACGCTCCTGCCATATTTGCTGATGATCAGCAGAAAGCGCAATATTTCAAATACTTAAAGCCGCTGTTTCCAACCATTGCTGAATCAGAAACAATAAAATCACCTTTGCGAAAGTGCATCTGATTGTGGCCCCTTATTATTGCAACCTGCACAAGACAACCGAATCACCAGCACTATCTCCCAAATACCCGTATAACCTGAAAAACTGAAACGTCAAAACCTGCTTTGAGCTTTTGCCTGATCAGGCTTTCAGGCAAAAAAAAGGCCCTGCAATCAGGGCCTTTAATCAGTAGGTATATCTGCAATCTGAAAGCAGATATGGATTACCCGCTAGTAGCGATAATGATCTGACTTGTAGGGGCCATCAACCGGCACATCAATATAGTCAGCCTGTTCCTGTGAAAGCTCGGTCAGCTTGGCGCCAACCTTGGCCAGATGCAGTCTGGCAACCTTTTCATCAAGATGCTTGGGCAGAATATAGACCTTGTTCTCATACTCATCAGATTTGGTGAACAATTCGATCTGGGCCAGCGTCTGATTGGTGAAAGAGGCAGACATCACAAAGCTTGGGTGACCGGTTGCATTGCCAAGATTCACCAGACGGCCTTCAGACAGGATGATCATCCGCTTGCCATCAGGAAATTCGATCTGGTCAACCTGATCCTTGATGTTGGTCCATTTGAAATTTTTCAGACCTTCAACCTGAATTTCATTATCGAAGTGGCCGATATTGCAAATGATGGCCATATCTTTCAGCTTGCGCATATGCTCAATGGTGATAACATCCTTGTTGCCGGTTGTAGTGACCACAATGTCAGCGCGCGGGGCTGCATCATCAAGTGTTACCACTTCATAACCGTCCATTGATGCCTGCAGGGCACAGATCGGGTCAATTTCGGTAACCAGCACCCTGGCACCTGCACCGCTGAGTGATTGGGCTGAACCCTTGCCAACATCGCCATAACCGCAAACAATAGCAACCTTGCCGGCCATCATCACATCAGTGCCGCGACGAATACCGTCAACCAGTGATTCCCGGCAGCCATATTTATTGTCGAATTTTGACTTGGTTACACTGTCATTGACGTTAATGGCAGGAAATGGCAGTTCACCCTGTTTTTCCAGTACATAAAGCCGATGCACACCAGTGGTGGTTTCTTCTGAAACACCCTTGATATTGTCGCGCACCTTGGAGAACCAGCCAGGGTTTCTGGCCAGTCGGTCCTTGATGGCGGCAAACAGATATTTTTCTTCCTCACTGGCAGGATTTTCCAGAACCGAAGGGTCTTTTTCAGCCTTTGCGCCCAACAGAACCATCATTGTTGCATCGCCGCCATCATCAAGAATGAGGTTGGCAGTTTCGCCATTGCCCCAGTCAAGAATCCGGTCGCAATAATCCCAGTATTCTTCCAGGGTTTCGCCCTTGGTAGCAAAAACCGGAATGCCGGCAGCAGCGATTGCCGCAGCAGCCTGATCCTGGGTTGAGAAAATATTGCATGATGCCCAGCGTACTTCAGCGCCCAGCTCAACCAGGGTTTCAATCAGTACAGCAGTCTGAATGGTCATATGCAGCGAGCCGGCAATACGCGCGCCTTTGAGAGGCTTGGACTTGCCAAATTCCTCGCGAGTGGCCATCAGGCCCGGCATTTCGATTTCCGCAATGGTTATTTCCTTGCGGCCCCAGTCAGCCAAACCAATATCGGCAACGACATAGTCAGAAAAACTACTCATTTCTTATTCCTTTAAAAAGTATTGAAAGTTTGAATTCGTCTGGGCGTAATTTTGCCCTTGCCGGTGCTAATAACAGCAAAAGGTCTGAAAAGCAACAAGCATATAAAGAATTGCTTATATATTTATATGAAGCTCAGTCTTCATTGAAAGCAGCGCCCAGCAATTCCTCAAGTGCGTCAAGCGCAATTTGTGCATCAGGGCCACAGGCTGTTACATTTATTACCGTTCCCTTATGTGCTGCCAGCATCATCAATCCCATGATTGAAGTGCCAGGAACCGTATATCCATTATACAAAACCTCGATTTCAGCATCAAACTTGCTGGCACATTTGACAAAGCTGGCCGAGGCGCGTGCATGTAATCCGCGAATATTTTTAATTTCCAGCTTTCTGGAAATACATTCCTTGTCATTCATGGCTGGCATTTCAGGCATCCAGCAACTGGCTGGCGGAATTTATATATTTGCGGCCAGAATCAAGCGCCTGTTTGACCGTTTCTGCCAGGCTGGCACTGTCTCGCAATGATGCAATCTTGATAAGCATTGGCAGATTTGCTCCGGCAATCACTTCGATCCTGTCAGGTTTCAGCATGGAAATACCCAGATTGGAGGGTGTGCCCCCGAACATGTCAGTTATGATTATCACCCCATTGCCACTATCAACCTGTGCTACCGCATTTATTATATCATCGCGGCGACTTTCGACATCATCTGCCGGGTCAATCGAGATAGTTGCAATTGCGTCCTGTTTTCCGACAATATGTTCCAGTGCAGACTGAAACTCCTGTGCAAGCTGGCCATGGGTGACCATTACCAGTCCGATCATATCACTATAAACCTGTTCATAAATCCTTACCGTTATTCCTCCCCGTGAAAGCCAGTCCCTATTTTGTCTGTATTTGATCTGCTGTGCAATAGGAAGAAGACAGATTTAATCTAAAAGCTGGACAGCTATCCGTAACTTTGCCGTAGCTGAAATTTCAAATGGCTCGAGAAATATCCGGTTACAAGATCTTCCCATTATTGTGGTTTGCATCTGCTGCTTTTGCGGCATTCTGGTAATTTCAGATGTTAAATCCACCACCAGATGCAATGCACATTGTTCAATATTTTCATGTGAGACAATGCCAATGCCCCTGACTTCAAGCTTTCCGGCAAGAAGAGGTGCCGGGCGCATGATCAGTTGATCCTTTCCTTGCTCAAACATGACCTGATCATCTGCTATCAACTGGCAATCTTCATGTTCAGCCAGACGCAAGGCCAGATCAGACTTGCCGGAACCTGACGGGCCGCGCAGCAATACTCCCTTGCCACAGATTGCAACAGCGGTTGCGTGCATATGCAGCGGTCTGGTGGTCAACGCTCTGCCGCTCCAGTTGATTCTTCAGTATTTGAAGGTATTTTGACAGTGAATCTTGCGCCGATAATTTTGCCATCTTTCCTGATATTCTCAGCCTTGATACTGCCGCTATAAGCATCGATTATCTGCTTGGATATACTAAGCCCCAGACCGGAATTCTTGCCGAAAAATGCCTGTGGACGGTCAGTATAGAACCGCTTGAAAATCTTTTCCAGATTATCATCTGGAATACCTGGCCCCTGATCACAAACACTGAATTCAACAAACTCGCCATCCATGCGCAAATCAACAATTATCTGTGACCCCTTTGAAGAAAATGAAATTGCATTGGAAAGCAGATTATGCACCACCTGACCGATGCGGTTTTCATGGCCAAGAACCGTAAAACTGTCATCCTTGCGCCGGCGTCTGCGTCTGGGTGATGGGCTGACCTTGAAGATCAGGCTGACACCGGCTTTTTCGGCACTGTGCTGATTTAGTTCGACCAGGGTTTGCAGCAATTGTTTCATGTCAACCGGTTTGGCACGTGACCTGACCAGTTCTGCATCCAGTCTTGAAGCATCAGAAATATCAGAAATCAGCCTGTCCATGCGGGCC
>JALXCV010000154.1 GCA_026990765.1 Hyphomicrobiales bacterium
AAAGTCGTCTGGAATGTAATAATCCAGACGAGCGACCTGTGAACAGGCATGTGAAGCTTTTTCAAGTTTCAGCAATGGGTGGATATGCAGTCAAACACGTCACCAGAAGATATATTGCGGGCAAACGTCTATCGTTTGCTCGCTGTTTTATTACGTGAACCGCCAGATGAGTCACATCTGTCAATCCTGTCTACCATGCAGGGCGATGAAACCAGCCTTGGCAAGGCTGTTGCAACCCTGGCCAGACTGGCAAAAATAACCACACCGGAAGCTGTAAAACTTGAATATAACGCCCTGTTCATCGGGGTGACCGGTGGTGAGTTGCAGCCCTACGGTTCTCATTATATGGCAGATTTTCTGCATGAAAGCCCGCTTGAACGTTTGCGCTTTGACATGACAAGGGTCGGTATTGGCATGCGGCCCGGCGTCAATGAAAGCGAAGACCACATTGCCGCGCTTTGTGAGATGATGGCTGGTATGATACTTGGTGATTTTGTTGCCCGCTCATCGCTTGAAGAACAAAAATCATTTTTCAAATCACACATTTCGCCATGGGCTGGAAAGTTCTACAAGGATTTGCAAAATGCCCGCAATTCGGTTTTCTATAGCGCGGTGGGCAGTGTAGGCGCCGCTTTTGTCGAAATCGAGGAATCAGCCTTTGAAATGCTATAGATCAAGATGTGATCATGGCATCAGGATTGAGGCATGAGGCGTGAAAGTGTCTAATCGACCATATTTTGCCCTTTTTTAATGTAAACCTTGCTGTTGCGGTCAGGGTTTACAGAAACTTAACGCAAATCAGTGAACAGTATGGTTAATTATTTTTAGCAATTAAGGGGTCAGTTCATGAAGACCACACTTCATCTGGTTGGTATCGTACTCGTTATTATGGGTATCGCAGTCGCAGCATTGTCGCAAATGGACATGGGAAGTGTCCTGATCGGCATGAATCTTGGATTGGGGGCAACCCTGTTGATTGGTGGTTTCATTGTCATGGGACTGGCAGAAGTTGTCGGTGCCCTTAATGCAATGGCCATGGCAGCCAGACAAAGACCGCCTGCCGGATATGATGCAAGGCCTCAGCAATATGATGATGAGCCTCCCGCCCATTATATAGAAAAGAAATCATCTGCCGGTGCTGCTGCTTTGGCCGGTGCCGCAGCAGGGGCAGGGGCAAGCGTTCTGGCCGGTGCTGAAAAAGCCAAAGATGCAGTTGCCGAAACGGCTGAAGATGTATCTGCTGCTGTTTCAGAAAAAGCTGGCAGCATTGCCGATGCAGTTGCTGAAACAACAAAAGACACATCTGCTGCTGTTTCAGAAAAAGCTGGCAGCTTTGCCGATGCAATTGCTGAAACGAGCGCAAACACAGCTGCTGCTGTCTCGGAAAAGTCTGGCAGTGTTGCCAATGGAGTTGCTGATACAGGCGATGCCGCAAGGGGCAAGATAACCGATATGGCAGCTGCCGTCAGTTCCACTACTGTTGAAGCCAAAGACAAGCTGGCCGATGCTGGTAAAAAACTTGAAGCTGCTGCAGTTGATACAACAGAAAAGGTTTCTGAAATTGTCAAACCGGCCAGTGAGCCAACCTTTGGCTTTGCCAAGCCGTCTGTTGAAAGCGCTGAAGAAAAACTTGAAGAAGATGCAGCAATCAATACGCCAGATAAAGATGTTACAGACAAGGTTGAAGAAATTGCCGCAGCAATTGCAGAACCTGAACAGGCTGAACTGCCAGTTGACAAGGATACAGTCGCAGAAACAGCAGTTGAAGAAGCAACCGAGGTTGAAGAAGAGCCTGTCGCAGATGATATTGAAGCGGTTGAAGAAGAAATCGTGGAAGAAGAACTCGAAGATGGTCAGCTTTATATTATCGAGGAAAAGACCCTGCACGGCAAACCTGCCCGCATCTTGTCAGACGGTACTGTAGAAGCTGAAACCAATGAGGGCTGGATGCGCTTTGAAGATGAAAATCATCTGAAAGAATATCTCGAAGCCATGGAAGGCTGATAGTTTCAACACCGCAAGCACAATAACCTGCAATGAATATGTCAGCCTTCAAGGCTGGCATTTCTGTTTTTACCAGTAAAACCGGCCTATCGAACATCCATCACCGAAGTAACAGCACCCTTGATGACATCATAGGCAACCGATCCGCGAAATACCCGGTGCAGGCGTGACTGGCCTTCATCTGGAACTACAATCACCTTCATTTTGATGCCGGCCTTGATAATCTGGGTTACCGGGTCACCAATCACTGTCACTACCCTTTTTACATTGATACCCATTGCCGCCAGGGTTTCTTTTGCCCTGCGATTGGATTCGCGGGCCTCTTTGCGGTCATCTTCATCTTCGGCCACACCTATTATGGTAATTGGCTCATCAATCGTATGAGCAAGTACCGCTGCCCGGCGCATGGCCTGCATTGAGCGTGCCGTGCGATCATTGTATAACAGGAACCCCTTGTTGTTCAGGCTTATATCCCTTGCCACCATGACCGAGCAGGGCGCCAGTGAAGTTACCCTTTGCACAACTCCAGAATCAAATATTGATCTTAAATGGCTGCGCCAGCGCGAAGGCTCATTCAGGATAATCAGATTATATGGACCGAAATGATACTGATCCAGAATACCTGCAGCAACATCAGGAGCGGTTTTCAGTTTCAGGATTACGGTTCTTCCATCAGGAGCATGAAACACCACCTTGTTATCACCAACCGGATCACCCCAGGCGTCCATATGCTCTGTGTCACGTTTCCAGTTATCAACATCAAGTCCTTCTTCTTTCAGGACTTCAAGCCCGTTTTTCAGTGCCTTCAGGCCGGGCAGATCACCACCTGCTTCCAGCAGATTTTGCCTTGCAACCTTGATATTGAGACCGCCTGAGCGAAGCCCCTTGTCGATTGGGCGCACATATAAAATAACGATTGCGCAATTGGGGTGCGGGGCAAAGCGGGCGGCATATCTGACCGTGTCATATGATGCCTCACTGCCATCAATACATGCAAGAATGCGGAATCTTGATCGCCGATGCGCAAAAATCCTGTCCTTGGCCTTGTGGGCAGCGCGTTCATGTTTGTGAGAAAATCCGGTTCTTGAAAAAATACTCATTGTTTAACTACCTCAAAATAGTGCCCAGCCATGGCCAGTATGCCCAGGCCCCTGCCAGCATGATGATGGTTGACATGACAACCATGCGCCATCCTACTTTCAGGAAGTCAGTGGTTTTCAGATATCCCGAGGCATAAACAATCGTACATGCCGGGGTGCCAACTACAGTCAGATAGGCAAAGGCTGATGAGACGGCAGTAATAAACCCAAGAATGATCGGACTTTCACCGGCAACCTCTGCCAGTTTCAGGACAATCGGACCCAGCACCGCCACAGCTGCCCCATTCGACATGGTATTGGTAACACCGGTAGTCAGCAAGGATACCGCCGTCCAAAGACCAATGCCGTGATCTGCCCCCAGCGGTGTTAGCAGATCAAGGAAGTTCTGGGCCACCCATTCAGCAGCCCCGGTGTCTTTCATCTGGACACCCAGGGAAATCGCGGCACCATATAAAAGTACAACCCCCCAGTTGACGCCGGAATTGATATCATCCCACAAAACCAGCCCGGCAACCAGAAATGCTGCTGCGCCCATAACCGCAATAATGCCCATCCCGTAATAGCTGGACAGCATGATCCAGCCATAGATCACCAGCCCGAAAATCAGTATTGACAGATAATCAGATGGCTTTAACGGCCCTTCCAGCAGAATCTGGGTGCGCAGTCTGGCGCAGGCGCGTGACAGATCACGATATTCCGGTTTGAATGCCCAGAAAAGAATTACTGTAACCAGTGGCAACTGCAACAAAAACATCGGATAGGCATAGGCCATCCATTTGGCATAATCGATAAGATATATGGCAGTTGAACCATCTTGCGGATTATAGAAAAACTCTTTCCAGTAACCGATCATGATCGCATTGCGTGCACCGCCAGACGGGGTGCCTATACCGGCAATCGAGCAGCCATATGATATGGAAAATAACAGTACCGCTGCCAGATTGCGCACCTTTTTGGGATCATCAGAGGTCAGTGTAATCAGCGTTACCCCGACCGGCAGCATCATTGCAGCAACTGTATGCTCACCAATGAATGATGCCATAATGCCAGAAACAAATGATATGCCAAAGGCAATCCATATGGTTTTGGTGCCGGTCATGCGGACTATGAACCATGCAATGCGCTTGTCCAGTTTCTGCTTGACCACCGCCACCGCCAGCATTAGCGAACCCATGATGAACAACACGGAGTCAGTCATCAGACTTCGCGCCACTGCGGTTGATTCAAGGCCCATCAGCACCACCTGGCCAACAATGATCAGCAGCGCCACCGTTGGTAATGGTATCGGTTCGGTAACAAACATGATTGTTGCCATCACCGACATGGTAAGCACTATGTGTCCGGCATGGCTCAGACCTTCAGGTGTCGGCATCGACAAAAGGAAAAAACCAACCAGCATGGCAATAAAAAACCAGCGTTTTTCCCAGAAATAATAAAGATTGATGCGTTCACGCAGCAACAGCCAGCGCTGATAGCCTATAATCCTGACACGACTAACAATCTGCCCGGGTTGATGCGCCTGCAGACTGTCTGTTGCCAGATCAAATGTTTCTTTGCTCATTTTGTCTCTTGCCCCTCACTGCAGCTTCATGGGAATGTCACCACACAAGATGATTCTTATAGGTCATATGGAGTTGATTACCATGAGCGATTTGAACAATGTGCTGGACGCAATTGACAATGGACTGGAAGAAAGCCTTGAACGGCTGGAGGAATTTTTGAAAATCCCTTCCATTTCCACCGATCCGGCATATCGTGATGCCTGTCGCAAGGCTGGCCAGTGGCTGGTTGATCAATTGTCTGATCTGGGGTTTGACGCATCCTTGCGCGACACACCCGGCCATCCAATGGTTGTTGCTCACTATATAATCAATGATAGTAATAAAACCCCTCACATTCTGTTTTACGGCCATTATGACGTACAGCCACCAGACCCGCTTGATGAGTGGCATACCCCGCCATTCGAGCCGCAAAGGCGAACCGGAAAAGACGGTATGCAACGCATATATGCGCGCGGCGCTGCCGACGATAAGGGCCAGCTATTGACTTTTATAGAGGCTCTGCGGGCAATGATCAACGCGTCATATAGCCATTTGCCGAATATGACTTTACTGTTCGAGGGTGAAGAGGAATCCGGTTCTCCTTCACTGGAGGGGTTTTTGATCGCCAACCGGGAAGAATTATCGCATGATGTGGCGCTGGTCTGTGACACTGGCATGTGGGATGCAAATACCCCGGCCATCACCACAAGACTGCGCGGTATGGTACATGAGGAAGTTACCATCACCGGCCCGTCAATCGACCTGCATTCGGGCCTTTATGGCGGTGCAGCAATGAATCCGGTGCGGGTTCTAAGCAAAATTCTTGCCGATCTGCATGATGAAAATGGTTCGGTTACAATCAAGGGCTTTTATGATGGTGTCCCCGAACTGCCAAAAGCCACCAAACAGCAATGGGATGCGCTCAATTTTGATGCAACAGAGTTTCTGGGCGGTGTCGGCCTGTCAATCCCGGCTGGAGAGAAGGGATATTCAGCCCTTGAACAAATATGGTCACGGCCAACGGCTGATGTAAATGGCATTTATGGCGGCTATATGGGTGAGGGAACCAAAACCATTATCCCGTCAAAAGCTACCGCCAAAATCTCATTTCGTCTGGTTGGCCAACAGGACCCGCAGGCAATTCTGGACAATTTCCGAATATTCGTCCGCCAACGTGTGCCGGCTGACTGCAAGGTAAAATTCAATTATGAAGGTGGTGCCGCCCCGGCACTGGAAGTGGCCGAGGATCACCCGGCAGTCAAAACCGCCGCCAGGGCATTGACTGAGGAGTTTGGCCAACAGGCAGTAATGATGGGTTGTGGCGGTTCAATCCCGATTGTCGGGTCGTTCCGGGAAATACTGGGCATGGACAGCGTGCTGGTAGGTTTTGGCCTGTCAGATGATGCCATCCACTCACCCAATGAAAAATACGACATAAACTCATTCCACAAGGGAACCAGAAGCTGGGCCAGGATTCTGTCAGCGCTGGTGGAGTAAGCCCGCCAGATTCACATGGGGTTCGTGTAGTTTAATGGCAGGGTCTTGTGTGAATTATGGTAATTCACACAATGTGCCAGATCAGGCCGTAACTATTTGCGCCTGTCTTGCCCGGAGCGGTTGTCCTTGCCTGAACGCCGCTCGCCCTGTTCCTTACGTTGCTCATCCGGTCTTTTATCTTCACCAGAACGCCGCTCGATCCCGGACCGCCGGTCTTTTCCACTTCTTTTATTATCCATCATACTCAATCCCGATTATTGTGCAGGTATTATTATTCTAAAGAATGGTAAACAAGCTGTGAATGCACATCTGGCCTGTTATTACTGGACAGCCCGGCGCATGGATAATGTCATGGTTTCACCGTTTCGGTTCAAACTGTCAGGGTCAGGTTTTAGTGCATATTTCGTCTGATCCGGGGCAGGGAGTTGTATTCACTGGAAATTCTGTCGCGGGCAGCAGCGAATGCTTCCCTTACTGTGGCCATATGAAAGCCATTGCAGTGAATTAAGGTTTCTGCATCTGCCATAATGCCGACATGACCGTCCCAGAATACCAGATCATTGCGTTGCAGGCTGGTGCCATCTGCCACCGCTTCACCAAAATCAGCTTCAATCATGTCACTGTCGCGCGGCACCCTTAACCCGCAGGCATGAAAGGCCTGTTGCACCAGCCCTGAACAGTCAATGCCGCAATAGGTATTGCCGCCCCACAAATAGGGTGTTGCGATAAACTGTTCGGCAATCGCTGCCGGGTCATTATCAAATTCATCAATCAAGGCCAGATGCGACTTGTAGACAAAACTGCCATCTGCCAGTTCGCACCACTTATCCCCAACAGATTTTACGCAAATTCGACTGTTCAAAAACAGCCTTTTGGCCGGTTGGGTCTTAAGGTCGGCTTTGGGATATTTAAAGCTTGCCGGAACACAAACCCGGTGAGTTGCCTCAATGAAACCCTCAGTAATATTGCGCTGGGGAACATAGCCGACATAATTGTCTTTTTGCAATTGTATCCAGCACCAGCCATCCTTTTGCTCAAAGATTTTTACCGCATCACCAAATAGTGCCTGCGATACCAGGCTGGAATTATTGTCAGGAGTTTTTCGCATTCCTGTAACCGGGACCGTAATATGGCCGTCCATGCCGCTGGTATAATGTTTTGCCGCCACCCGCCGACGCAATTTTTCATCGGCCAGATCATCACGATATGGATTTACCCTGCTATCAAGAGACATTTGTCAACGCGCCTTTTCTGCAATAAGATCCGCCAGCTTTTCAAGATACAGCGCCCCGGTTACTGTTCTTTGAACAAGTACATTTCGCCGGTCATTCTCATCGCGCCTGCGGTCAACCAGATCATGTCGGCCCATGGTGTTCAGCGCTCTGGTTATAACCGGTTTGGTAACTCCAAGACGTTTTGCCAGCCCGCGTACCGTATGCGGCGGGGCTTCCAGATAGATGGTCAGCAAAATTGCCATCTGGCGTACTGACAAATCCGGCTGTTCATCATGCACCATATACATATTGACATCGTGCCAGCACTTAAGAGCCTCACCCGGTTTCATCTTGCCAACTCCAGACACATCGTTTCGGATGCGTATCATCTTTGCGCAAAATCTTCAGCTTGGCAAGTCTGGCCATGGACAACTAGCAATAGCGATCTGATACCAGTGCAAATATTGTCCTTATAGCCTGGGCCTCACCGCCAACTGGGTAACCCGGTCTGGCATCAGGGGTCCATCCGAAAATATCAAAATGGGCATAGTCATTGGCCTGCTCAACAAACTGTTTCAAAAACAGGGCAGCAACGATTGATCCGGCGAACCATGCAACACCGGCATTATTGCAGTCAGCTATTTTTGATTTGAGATAATCATTGTATCTTGGCCATAATGGCAGTCGCCATACCGGATCATTTACCCTTGTTCCGGTGCGCATGATACTGTGAGCCAGACTGGCATCATCGGTGTAAAATGGTGGCAGGTCCGGCCCCAATGCCACCCTTGCAGCACCCGTCAGGGTTGCCATGTCAATCAGCAGGTCAGGGCGCTCTTCATCAGCCAGCGCCAGCGCATCAGCCAGCACCAGACGGCCTTCAGCGTCAGTATTGCCGACCTCGACGCTTATTCCCTTGCGTGAGCAGATAACATCGCTTGGCCGGTAAGCATCAGCTCCAACCGCATTTTCAACTGCTGGTATAAGAACCCGTAACCGTACCGGCAGCTTTGCATCCATGATCATCAGCGCCAGTCCCAGAACATTGGCAGCCCCGCCCATATCCTTTTTCATTAACAGCATGCTGGATGCAGGCTTGATATCCAGCCCGCCAGTATCAAAGACCACACCCTTGCCCACCAGCGTCAGTTTGGGAGCATTTGCATCACCCCAAACAAGATCGATCAGTCTGGGCTTGCGCTCAGAACCGCGCCCCACAGCATGAATCAGCGGGAAACCCTGTGCCAGCTGATCACCGATAGTTACATCGACTTTTGCTCCATAGTCAGTTGCCAGCTGACGGGCTGCATCTTCCAGCTCCTGCGGCCCCATATCATTGGAAGCGGTATTGATCAGGTCGCGCGCCAGTCTTGACCCGTTTGCCAGCCGCAACAAATGCTCCCGGTCAACATTTTCAGGGCACACAAGTTTCAGTTTTTTATTTGCCGCCTTGCGATATCTGGAAAACTCATAGGCACCGAGCAGAAAACCCAAAGCCAGTATTTCCATATTTTCAAAATCGCCCCTCAGTTCATAGCAACCATCAGGCAATGTTTTAGGCAGATTGCCGGCTATAAACGGATCGATCGGCTTGTCACCAGTACCGGCCAGAACCTTGATAAGCGAACCATCTTCGCCCGGCAGTAACAAAATCTGGTCCTGTTTGCCTGAAAATCCGTTGGCTCTGGCCCATTGCGCCTGTTTGGCATCAAGCCCTTCCAGTTCAGTTTCAACTTCATCAGGTGAAACCAGTATCACCGGAACCGGGACTGTCTTGTCACTGGCGGCTATCAGTATCTGCTCGTAATTATCCATTTTATGCAATTCTCCATCAGCTTTTTTGTCTTTGTGGCACAAACTGCATCGGGTTTAAACATGGTTAATGATTTATTGAGGAGTGTCATGGAATATTACACCACAGCTTTTGTTGTGTGGGTTGATTTGCACCGTTTGTGGAGTTTGGGAAATGACAAAATTGAAATTTATGAAAACCGGTTTGCTATATGGAGCAGCCATCTCGGCAGCCCTGGTGCTCACTGCCTGTTCATCGACTAAAATGTCTGACATTGGCTCTGATTCCATTACCACCGGCTCCACCCGGCAAGGTTCCTTGCGCTCCACCATGCAGGCCAGAAAGGCCTGGTCGAAAAATCCTTCAGACCTGCGCAAAGGCATGCGTTATGTGGCTGAACTGAAAGCACTTGAGCAATATCCGCAAATGCTGACGGTGCTGGAGCAATTGCTTAAATATCATCCCAAAAACACCAAGCTGCAAGCCTATTACGGCAAGCAATTACTGGCACAAGGACAGGTTGATGCGGCAAAAACCAATTTGCTTGAAGCTGTTAATCGCGGTGAAACCGACTGGCGGGTATTGTCTGCCCTTGGTTCTGCCTATGATCAAAAAGGGGAATATCTGCAAGCCAGGCAATATTATAACCGGGCATTGAAATCGCGCCCCGGTGAAATCAAGATTATCAATAATATGGCAATGTCTTATGCGCTTGAAGGCAAGTTTGCCCGTGCTGAAGCTTTGCTGCGCAAGGCAAACTCTACTCCATCGGGTCGGGCCGAACCGCGTATCCGGCAGAATCTGGCGCTGGTGGTTGGACTTCAGGGACGTTTTGATGAAGCCAAAACCATAGCCAGCCGTGATCTGCCACCCAAACAGGTTGAAGCCAACATGGTTTATCTGCGCAAGATGCTAGGTTCCGGCAATAGCTGGAACAAACTGAAAAAGTCCGGGTGACATTGCTGCCAGCCGGACCATGTTTTGTTTTGAATTGATCAGTTGATCAGTCCAGGCCAAGTCCACCAAATATATAAATGGCTCTGCTGCCTTCGCCACTGGCAACAACCCGGCGGTTCTTCCTGACATTATTAAACAGATTG
>JALXCV010000155.1 GCA_026990765.1 Hyphomicrobiales bacterium
GGCAGTGCTGGGGGCAGGGGCGATAACTGGCGCTGCCGGTTCTGCATGGTTAAGGCGTTTGTTTGGCGGGCAAATGAGCCTGGAACTGGTGCTAGGCGCAAAGGCCTTGTTTATTGCGCTGGCAGGCTTGTCCGGCAATGTTGTAATTATCCTGATATCGGCATTTATTGTCGGGGCGCTGGTTCCAGGAGTTGCAATGCTGGTTTCGGCCCGATCAGGTGATATGGTTGCACCAGATATTGTGGTCTGGGCCTGGGGGATACTGACCGGGGCGTTTGCTGTTGGCCAGTTTGCCGGAGCAACTGGTCTGGCATTTATCTATTCAATGATTGGCAAATATCAGCCAATGTTTGTGCTTGGCGGGTTGCTGGAGGCAACCGGGTTGGCAGTGCTGATTATTTCATTCAGATTTTTCAATGCAAAAAACAAAGGGAACAGACAATGAAGCTATTTTCATCAAAAACATCACCATATGCGCGCAAGGTGCGGATAGTTATTCTGGAATACGGGCTTGGCGACAAGATTGAAATCCTCAATACGGCGCCAATGGGTGATCCTGATGATTTGCATGCGGCCAATCCGGTGGGCAAGGTGCCGACATTGCTTTTGGGTGACGGAACTGCGCTTTATGATTCACCGGTGATCTGTGAGTATTTTGATAGTCATGGTGATAACAGGTTCATACCGCAATCAGGTGTTGAGCGTTGGGATTGTTTGCGCAGGCAGGCGCTGGCTGACGGGGTCATGGATACCTCTTTCAATCGCACCGGCGAAAGATTGCGCCCGCAAGGCGAGCAGTCTGATACATGGCTGGGGCGCTGGGAGAGGGCAATCAGGCGCTCGATCGATGTTATGGAAAGTGATTTATCGATTGCCGGTGACCGGTTTGATCTGGGTGATGTGGCAGCTGGTTGCGCACTTGGCTATCTTGATCTGCGCCATGGTGATATGGGGTGGCGTGAGAATCATCAGTTGCTGGCTGAATGGTTTGAAGCTTTTTCTGGCCGGGCATCGGCGAGTGCAACTGTTCATGAGTGATGCGGATCAAAGCCATAGCCAATAAAATCTGCTATAATGACAGCTATGGAAAGTGAGGTGTTTATCATGCTTAAATATATGGTTGCTGCTGTGATGGTTTTGTTACCCTTGAGTGCCAATGCAGCCAATATTGCTGATGGCAAAGAGGACTATATGGTCTATTGCGCCCCCTGCCATGGAGTTGGCGGGCTTGGTGATGGGCCGGTATCGCTGGAACTTACCAAAAAGCCGATCGATCTGACTGTAATTGCCAAAAATGCTGCTGGCAGGTTTGATGAAAACAAAATCAAGATGATTGTTGATGGTCGCTCCATGCCCCGCGCGCACGGAACACCGGAAATGCCGGTATGGGGCCGCTGGTTTTCATTTCAGGCAACTGCCGGCGGATTGTTGCAGGAAGATCGCAAGACGATAGAGAAACAGGTGAATGAAAGGCTGAATAATCTGATTGCTTATCTGAAGACCATTCAGAAGTGATTTGCTGTAAATGGCGAATTTGGCCTGTGTCCCCTATAGCTGGTCATGATCTTGTAATGCTATAAATGAATTATAGCTGATGGCTGGTGATTATATCTCGCTCTAGATACTCGCACCCGATTAAAAAATAGGCTATGATGGGGATGGATGCGGCGAGTTTTGTTGGTGGAGTTGGTTTGCTTTGGGGCAGGATACGCCGGAAAAAATGCGTGGTAGTGAGTATGGTATTGATCAGGCCCTGTCAAAGGCGCGAGAGACCAGCCATGCGCATCATGCTGCGGTCTTGCAGGAATATGACAGCAAGAGCTTGCGGCTGGAAGTGCTCAGGCTTGAACTTGCAGATGTGCTTTCCAATGATAAAACGGCAAGGTTTGTTGATCTGAAAATATCCGGTCTGGAAACTCCCAGATTATGGATTGACCTGATTTCCTATGTGGTCATGGAACCTGACAGCAGAACCTTTTCTTTCATGGTGGACCGTCAGGATTCAAGTGAATTGCTGTTTGAGACCAGCAAACGGGAGGATATGCACCGGTTTGTGGTTGATTATGTGGCGCATCGTATTATTGAGCGCGAGCGGGCAGTGGCTAGTCAACGGCTGCAGACAAAGCCGGCAAACGGGGAGTATTCAACCGCCGGTTTATGGCTGGCATGGTTGAGCGGCTTTCTTTTGGGGGTGATAGCGCTGTTTGCCTTTGGGCTGTGGTATGTAAGCAATTCGCCATTGTAACAATTTGAAACACCAATTGATTTTCTATTTTCCAGCCAGATTGCTAAGCATTGGATAACTTCACATGTTTTACTGCCCGGACAGGGTGTGTGAACATGTCATAACTGAGCAGAAACCGGCTGAATTCCGGTATCCAGGCAGGGGAAATAAATTGACGATAATGCAAGTGATTCAAGGCAATGAGCAGTTGCGCCGTACACCGCGCAAAACACCGGGATTGAACCAGATACTGGGTAATTTTAAAACCATAACCGAAGCGCTTGATTATGCGGCCTGGGGTGATACCGGTTTTAATTTCTACTCTCCACGCGGTGCCCTGCAAACGGTGATGCCTTATTCACAATTGCGCAAAAAGGCCCGTGAAACCGGGCGCAAGCTGATGAATACCGGTCTTGAACGCGGTCAGAGAGTTTCCGTTGTTGCCGAGACCGGACCGGAGTTCATGATAGTCTTCTTTGGCTGCCAATATGCCGGGCTGGTTCCCTGTCCATTGCCCTATTCGATGCATATCGGTGGCCGTGAAGCCTATGTGAACCGGGTTGCGGGCATGATGCAGGCAGCCGATGCTTCTGCTGTTGTCACCACAGCAGATATTGAAAGCCATATTCGCGAAGCTGCTGAAATAGCTGGAATCAGCAATGTAATGACGCATGAGGAATTACAATCTGTGGCCCCTGATGGTGATCTGAAACGGTTTGAAGCTGATGAAGTTGCCTATATTCAATATTCATCCGGCTCGACTTCTGCTCCCAAAGGGGTGCTGATCAGCCAGAAAGCAATTACCTCAAATGCACGGGCCATTTTAGAACACGGTCTGGAAATCACCAGTGAAGATCGGGCGTTTTCATGGTTGCCCCTGTATCATGATATGGGGCTGGTTGGTTTTTGCCTTGCCCCGATGATGGGCCAGACCACGGTTGATTATATGGCTACTCCGGCATTTGCCCGGCGTCCTGCCCTGTGGCTGAAACTGATGTCTGACAATAAATCCACGGTCTGTTTTGCTCCTTCATTCGGCTTTGACCTGGCATCGCGCCGGATCAATGGTTCTGCAGCTGAAATCGATCTGTCAAGCTGGCGGATTGCCGGTATTGGTGGTGATATGGTGCGCCCGGATGTGCTGGAAGAATTTACTTCAAGACTGGCTGTTGCCGGATTTGATCCAAAAGCATTCCTGCCAAGCTATGGCATGGCAGAAACCACGCTGGCAATTTCCTTTGCCAGGCTGGATAGTGAAATAAAAATTGATGTGGTTGACAAGGCCAGGATGAAGCTTTCACAATGTGCAGTCCCTGCCAGCGATAAAGACATTACCCTGCATCCTGAAAAGGTTCGCAAGTTTGTTGCCTGCGGCAAGGTTTTGCCGGGTCATGAAATGATTGTGCGCAATGACAAGGGTGAGGTTTTAGGTGAGCGGGAAATCGGCAAGGTGTTCATCAAGGGGCCAAGCCTGATGTCGTGCTATTATCTCAATGATGAAGCCACCAGCGAAGTATTCGGGGCTGACGGGTTCATGGATACTGGTGATATGGGTTACATGCTGGATGGCCAGATTGTCCTTACCGGCAGGGCCAAGGACATGATCCTGCATAATGGCCGCAATATATGGCCGCAGGATATTGAATGGGCAGTTGAACAGATTGAAGGATTGCGCTCGGGTGATGTGGCGGCATTCGGTGTTGAAGATGAAAATGGCGAAGAACATGTAACCGTTCTGGTACAGTGCCGTTCACGCGAACCGCAAGTTCTGGAAAATCTGCGCCATGAGGTCAGTCAGGTAGTGCATCGTTCATCAGGTGTTGAATGTGATGTGGTGCTGGTTCCGACCAGATCATTACCCTTTACCTCATCGGGCAAACTGTCACGGGCCGGGGCCAAGTCGCGGTATCTGTCTGGCGAAATTGCTGAAATTGCAGTTGCTCCTGCCGCAGTTGAAGTTCAAGTGCCGCAAATGGCTGCGGTTGGCTGAGTTTGTTCACATAATTACTGATTAGCAGATTTAACTGCCTGATTTATAGGGGCTAACCATGGGTATGCGAGTTGCGTTAACCGGGGCAACCGGTTTTGTTGGCGCGCAGATTTTATTGCAACTGCTTGCGCGAGGCGATGATGTCAAGGCGCTGGTGCGCTCTGGCAGTTCGCTGAAAGTCAGCTCTCATGATAATCTGGAAATCGTGACCGGCTCGCTGGAAGATACTCATGCGCTGGATCATCTGGTTGATGGTTGTGATGCGGTTATTCATTGTGCCGGTGCAACTTTTGCCGATAATGATGCCGGTTTTTTTACAGTTAACGAGCAGGGCAGCCATAATGTGGCCCATGCTGCGATGGTGGCCGGGGTCAGGCAGTTTGTGCATGTGTCCTCACTGGCAGCGCGCGAGCCGCAATTATCTGCCTATGCGGCCAGCAAGGCCAAGGCGGAAGAAGCAGTCAAATCCCTGTTGCATGATGATGTGTGGACAATTATTCGCCCGCCTGCCGTTTATGGACCGGGAGATGAGGCAACAGCGCCGCTGATCGAGGCCCTGACCAAATCAAAGGCAATATTGCCGGGAACCAGTGAACAGCGTGTATCCCTGATCTATGTTGATGATCTGGCACAATTGCTGGTGCAAATGACTGGCGGGGCCGGCAGCGGCAAGGTTACAGAACCTGATGACGGGCGCAAAGGCGGTTACAGCTGGAATGATATGGCTGAAATTGCCGGCAAGGTGCATGGGCGCAAGGTTGCAATGTCGCATTTGCCACGCTGGCTGGTGGCTGTGGTGGCGCAATTTGCCATGCTGGGTTTGCGCAAGGTGGTTGCTTCGCTGAAAATGCTGTCACCGGGCAAGGTGAATGAGTTATATCATCATGACTGGGTTTGCCGGGATGGTGGTAAGGTTTTGGGTTGGAAGGCGCAAACCGGGTTTGAAACCGGATTTGCAAACACACTGAATTGGCTGATTGAAACCGGGCGCTTGCCTGCAAGTGCCGCCGGGGTTAAAAGCAGCAATGAATGAGACTTACGGAGTTGTATGAAATGAGCGTATCGCGCGAGGATATTCTGGCAAAGCTGGTTGGGCTGTTGCAGAGGTTCAATACCAATAATATTGATCTGACAGAGACCACCGATATTTCCACCGATCTGAATATTGATTCAGTGGCGGTTATGGATTTTGTCATGGAGGTTGAAGATGAATATGACATTGATATTCCTTTGAACGTCTTGTCGGAAACCCATACGATTTCTGATCTGATCGGGGTGGTGGAAGGCCAGCTTAAATGATTGACCTGTTCGACAAGCACAAACCCATGGTTGAGCGGCGCGATGCGATGATAGCTGCCGGGGTTGAGCCGTTTGGATTGACCATTGAAGAATTCGTTACCCCCACCTTGGGTATAATTCAGGGCAGGCAAACCATTCTGGCAGGCACCAATAATTATATGGGTGTGACCTTTGAGAAGCAGTGTATAGAGGCTGGCAAGAAGGCGCTTGATGATTATGGCACCGGAACCACGGGGTCGCGGGTGGCCAATGGCACATATAAATTGCACAAACAGCTGGAAGCAGAAATTGCCCGGTTCATGGACAAAAAGCACTGTATTGTGTTTTCCACCGGTTACACTGCCAATGTGGCGATGATGGCTGGACTTGCAGGACCGCGCGATACGATTTACCTGGATTCTGATTCACATGCTTCAATTTATGATGGCTGTGCAGTTTCAGGTGCAAGGCTGGTGCGGTTCCGCCATAATAATGCAGCTGATCTGGCAAAACGTCTGGAGCGCAACAAGGATTCCAGTGGTGGTCAGCTGGTGGTGCTGGAAGGCATGTATTCAATGCTGGGTGATCGTGCGCCGATCGCTGATTTTATTGAACTGAAAAAGAAATACGGTTTTCAGCTATTGCTGGATGAAGCTCATTCTTTTGGTGTGCTAGGTCCGAACGGGCGCGGGGCGGCAGAAGAAGCTGGATGCTATGATGAAGCCGATTTTATCGTCGGCACCTTCTCCAAATCATGTGGGGCTATTGGTGGTTTCGGTGTTGGCAATCATCCAATGTTTGAGGCAATACGTCTGGCATCACGGCCCTATGTATTTACAGCATCACCTTCACCGGCATCAGTAGCAACCACTCTGGAAGCTGTAAGACTGCTGGCGCGTGAGCCGGAACGCCGGGACAGGCTGCGTGAAAATGCCGACAGGCTGTTTAATGGTTTCAAGGGATTGGGACTTGAGCTTGGCTGTGATGTCTCCAGCCCGGTTATTGCGGTAAAATGCCCGGATGAGGAAGCAGCGGTTGGTATCTGGAAAGGGCTGCTTGAAAGCGGTGTTTACGTAAATATCGCGCTGCCCCCCGGCACCCCCGGCAATGAATGCCTGTTGCGCTGCTCAGTATCATGTGCGCACTCATTTGAAGAAATTGACAAGATCATTGAACTGTTCGGCGATGTGTTCGGGCAGTTTCAGGGAGCAAGTCAGCCTGGGCGTGAATGAGAATTTATCTCGGCTATCTGCCAAGAGGCGTAACCGCCTGATTCAACCGGAATTTGCCAAAATCAGGCAAGTTTTCTCTTTAAGAATGTTTGGTATAATTGTATTATCAAACCATCTCAGGGGAGTAACCGTTTCTCTTTTTCAGGAGAAAGAAAATATCAACATGCTTGATCTGGCAGGATCATGGTATTTTCAGCTGTAATGGTTTGGTGAGACCTGCGATACTTTTAATCACTCAAAGACCGGGTGTGATTATCTGTGTCGTATGTCTTCAACAATATCCCGGTCGCAGGAGTGCGATTTATGGATCTCACCACATTTTTTACTATTTTTGTAACAGTTTTTCTGGCTGAGCTTGGTGATAAAACCCAGCTTGCAACAGTTTTGTTTGCCTGTGATTGTGATCGCAATCCATGGTATATATTTGCAGCTGCCGGCCTGGCTCTGGTAGTGTCCACCGCCATTGCGGTTCTGCTTGGAACATTTGCTTCTCGCTATATGCAAATGGTTCCGCTGAAACTGATTGCCGGACTGGGCTTTATGGCTATTGGTGGCTGGACGGTTTTGGAGCATTTCAAAGGTTAGGGGTTATTTCCTGGCTGCTGCATGGTATGATCACCGGTAAAACAGCAATCCGGGAAGTAAAGTCATGCCACTAGACAAAGCGATTTTCAAAAATCTGCGACTGCCGGTAATCGGAGCGCCGATGTTTATTTTGTCCGGGCCACAGCTGGTCATTGCCCAGTGCAAGGCCGGGGTGGTTGGTTCGTTTCCTGCTCTTAATGCCAGACCGCAAGGTATGCTGGATGAATGGATTACGCAGATCAAAGATGCCCTGGGGTCGGATGATGCGCCATTTGCGGTCAACCAGATAGCCCATCGCTCCAATGACCGGCTAACGGCTGATCTTGAAGTTTGTGTAAAACACAAAGTGCCGATTGTAATTACCTCGCTTGGTGCCAGCAGGCAGGTATTTGATGCGGTGCATTCATATGGCGGGTTTGTACTGCATGATGTAATCAATAACCGGTTTGCCAAAAAAGCGGTTTTCAAAGGGGCTGACGGGCTGGTGGCAGTGGCAGCAGGTGCGGGAGGCCATGCAGGAACCTTGTCCCCCTTTGCTCTGGTGCAGGAAATACGCCAATGGTTTGACGGGCCGCTGTTTCTTTCAGGCTCCATTGCCAATGGTGCGGCGGTGCTGGCGGCTGAAGCTATGGGGGCTGATGGCGGCTATATTGGTTCAGCCTTTATTGCCACAGATGAATCAGCAGCGCGTGATGATTACAAGCAGGCGGTAGCTGAATATGCCGGTGATGATATTGTCTATACTGACTATTTTACCGGGGTTAGGGGCAATTACCTCAAACCCAGCATAGTCAGTGCCGGTATGGACCCGGATAATCTGCCCAAAGGTGATATATCAAAAATGAATTTCGGTTCTGATATCAACATGGATGCCAAGGCCTGGAAGGACATATGGGGTTGTGGTCAGGGTATTGGAGCGGTCAAATCAGTGGTGCCGGTGGCAGAACTGGTTGAGCGGCTGGCAAATGAGTATCATGCGGCCCGCAAAAGACTTGATTGTGATGATCAATAAATGACTGTATGATTGTGCGATGTCTTACGATTCATATAAGCGCCTTGTAACCAGTGACATGAAACGCTGGGTGGCAATGGGTTGGGTGACGCCTGATAATGCCGAGGCGATCATAGCTGACCTGCCGCAATCAAAACCGGGTAATAAAATAGCCACCATTATCGGAATTTTAGGGGCGATATTGCTGGCTGCCGGGGTGGTGCTGTTTGTTTCCGCCAATTGGCAGGAAATCAGCAAGCTTGGACGGATGTTGCTGATTATTTCTGCCATGTGGGGTGCATTCGGTTTTGCTGTATGGCTGAAAAAATCAACACATGATTATATGAGCGAAGCCATGATGGGGCTGGGGGCGGCGATATTTGGCGCAAATATCATGCTTATTGCCCAGATGTACCATATTGAGGGACGATTTCCCGATGCGTTTCTGTTCTGGGCTGTCGGGGCGTTGCTGGCGGTGGTCCTGTTGCAGTCAAGGCTGGTGCTGGTGCTGGCATTTGGCCTGATTGCCATATGGGCCGGATCGGAAATATTTGATTATGGGCAAAAACTGTTCTGGCCATTCCTGCCGGTTTGGGCGGTAGCTGCGGTGCTGGCATGGTGGCTGTCTTTCCGCTTTGCCATTCATCTGGCGTTTCTGTCATTCATGGCTTGGCTGTTTACCAGCCTTGAACAACTGATTGAAATCTCAGGTCTTGGGGAAACTGAAACCGGGGCGTTGCTGGTGATGTTCATTGCCGGTCTGATTGTAGCTGGCTATCTGATGCAGGCGGGGAACTGGAAATGGACTTTGGGGTTTGGTGGCGCTATGGCGAATTATGCAATATGCTGTTTGCTGCTGATCGGTTTTGTTGAACAGCTGGGGCATAATTTTCTGCCTGACAATATAAGTATAATGGTTGTTGCAGTGCTCGCCATTATGGCCGTGATGGTAATTGTTGGCAGTTTGCGGCTGGTGAAACGAAAGGTTTTTAACCCTGGTGATGCCATGTTGTTTTCAGGGTTCTGCGCCTGGTTCATCCTGTTCTTCTTTGTAAAAGATATCAATCATTTGTGGTTGCTGGCAGGTGTGTATTTAGGCTTTATCATCTGGTTGCTGATCTTTGCCCAGCGGCGTTCTGACGGGTTGCTGGTGGCGCTGGCGCTCTTGGCATTTGCCGGTCAGGTTTTGTATATTTACATGGAAACTCTTGGAACCTTGCTGGATACATCCCTGTTCTTCCTGCTGGGCGGGGTTTTGCTGGTGGTGCTGGCTTTTGGACTTGAAATGCTAAGGCGTTATCTGGAGCGCAATGGCAGGCTTGAGGGTGCTGGCTGATGAATGTTTCTGCAAGGCTGAACAATATCCCATTTGCCCTGCGCACCCTGATTGTGCTGGTGGTGCTGACCATGGCGCTTTCATGGATGGTGGGCAAGAGGCTGTCTATTTTGAAAAATGGTTACGAAGTGGTTTTGAAAACTGAACCGGTCGACCCGCGTGATCTGTTTCGCGGTCATTATGCCCGGCTCAATTACAGTATATCTACTATCAGGGGGATAAAGCCGGCTGGAGGTGGCCGTCTGAAAAAGCATGACCGGGTTTATGTGGCGCTAAAGCCTGGAGATAATGGCTACTGGAATGCGGTGGCTATCAATCAGGATATGCCAAAAAGCAAGCCGGGAATGGCGGTCATTCGTGGTGAAGTCAGGTGGAACGGTGACCGCATGATCAATTTGAGATATGGTATTGAGCGCTATTTTGCTCCAAAGGCTGAAGCCTTGCGGCTGGAAAGGCTGGGGCGTGAGAAAGTGCCGATCGGGGTCATTGTCAGACTGTCCAGTGATGGTGAAGCTGCAATAAGCGGTTTGATGATCAATGGCAAAAAAATCTATGATGAGCCTTTATTCTAACGCGACACGCGCTAACTGACTACCGGTCAGCCAGAAGCCGTAATCCCAATCCACCCATAACCAGTGCAGACAGGCGGTCAATGACCGGTTTGGCATGCAGGTAACGATTGGCGATTGCACGGGTGCTCATCATTGTGGCAAGCAGGGTGTAGGCAATGGTTTCCACCAGCAGATGGTTGGCGGTGATTGCGGCTTTGGCGATGAGGCTTAAATCTGGCGGGAAAATCATTATCAATATGGCTGAGGCAAATAAAACTGATTTTGGATTGGACAGATTGACCAGAACTGCGCCAAGAAAGGCTCTGGCTTTGGGGCTTGTTGCCGGGCTTGCCGGCTGGGTGGCTCCGGTCCAGGTTTTTACGGCTATGAATAAAAGATATAATGCACCGGCAAGCTTGAGGCCACTATAGGCCCATGGAAACAGTTTGAACAATGTATCAAGCCCAAACAGGGCCATCAGGGTCCAGACAGATGCCATGCAAGCCAGGCCAAGACCAGTGGCAATCCCGGCTTTTCGACCACTGGCAAGGCTGGTGCGCAGAGCATAGAGCAGGGCCGGGCCGGGCGAGATCAGTGCGACCAGCAATACAAGGTTGAAACTCAACATATTCTCGAATGTCATTTAACAAGCCTAACGACGCAATCAACTACAGGCAAGTTAAAGATTGAGAGCACAATTTGCCATGCTGACATCATATGACATTCAAGGTGTTATTGTCAGGCATATCCAAAATGGAGGTAAAAAATGACTGCAGAAAATCCAAGTATCATGTCGCATGTTTCAATCGGCACCAATAATGTTGACAAAGCACTAGCCTTTTATGACAAGGTGCTGGCAACCATTGGGGCAGTGCGTATTCTGGAGCATCCACAAGCTGTTGCCTATGGGCGGCAATATCCCGAATTCTGGGTGCATCCCCCGCATGATGGTGGCAAGGCATCAGTTGGCAATGGCACTCATTTCGGGTTCTTTGCTGCCAGCAAAAGCCAGGTTGACGAGTTTTACAAGGTGGCACTGGCGCAAGGAGCAACCAGCGATGGCAAGCCTGGCCCGCGCCCGCTATATGGCGAGCCATATTATGGCTGCTTCGTGCGCGATCTGGATGGTCACAAGATCGAAGCAGCCTATTGGGATATGGAGCTTATGCAGTCAGGTGACAGTTCCTAACTGTTTGACCTGACCCATTGTTCAATCTGTGCGGCGGGCATGGCACCGGGCTGCTGGGCCTTGACCTTGCCGTTCTTGAAGATCATCAGCATCGGGATAGACTGGATATTGTATTTGGCAGCAATATCGCGTGCTGCTTCAGTATCCAGTTTGGCCATGCGATAGTCTGGTTCAAGACTGGTTGCTGCCTTGGCAAATTCCGGTCCCATCATCTTGCAGGGACCGCACCATTCAGCCCAGAAATCCACCACCACCGGAATTGAACTTTTGCTGATGTGTTTGATAAAATTGGCCGAGTTGAGTTCAACGGGTTTGCCGGAGAATAATGGATTGCTGCACTTGCCGCATTTGGCAGAAGCTGCCGGTTTGTCAGCCGGGACACGATTTATGGCACCGCAAGCTGGGCATACGATCTGGTTAGTCATTTTTCTTACCTTTTCAAAAAATATTCATATGAATCAAAGATAGTATTTTCAGACCAGAATCCAATAGGGTATTTGGGCAATCTTTGTGTTTGTGAGTTATGCCACGGGTCGGGTTTGTGCTGCTTTTACAGGCCATAAATACTATAGTCTAGACAAGCTTTATCGCACCGCGCCTTTTTTCAGCAATTTGGGCAAAAGCCGGATTGATGCCAGTATGGGGTGGCGGCGCTGCCAGTTGGTCAGGGTTATTTGCTGTCCGGAATGGCGGGAAATTTTCCAGGCCAGATAGTCTGCACCACCGGTGAAGGTAAAGGCTGCCTTGATCAGTCTGGCAACAGACAGGAGTTTGCCCTGAATGCGGCGCGCAGCCCAGTTGGGATTGCTGAATTGCTGTTTTGGTGCCGCTTTGGTTATTGCCTCGTACCAGTCACTGTTGCGCTCAACAATTTCACCTGCCCTTGTTGGGCCTTCAGCCCGCAATTCGGTCTGGTAAGTCTCACCCAGCAATCGGGTCCAGGTGTCGATGGGGTTATCTGCGGGCTGGACATTTGCAAGACTGGTGGTGATG
The DNA here is from genome assembly GCA_026990765.1 of Hyphomicrobiales bacterium. GTDB lineage: Bacteria > Pseudomonadota > Alphaproteobacteria > Rhizobiales > Aestuariivirgaceae > JALWJW01. The sequence goes on from JALXCV010000155.1 coordinate 12,370, forward strand.
GCGGTTTTTATGGCGCTGATTATTACTGCCGGATCATTGCTCCACACCAGAGAAACCGGCTGGGCAAATCTGGCCCAGAAATAAGGGTTGGCGGTTTTGGCGGATAGCCAATTATTGAAAACCTTTATATCCAGCACTGCATATTTGGCCCGCAATTGCCTTCCATCAATTGTGGTCTGGGCATAATAGACATTTGGCGGCAATATGCGACAGGCAAGGGCTGAAAGAGTGCTGGTTGATACGTCCTTGAAGTTTTTGGTGATTATGTAAAAATCAATCAGGCTTTCATCGGTGCTGACCCCGCGCAGGCAGGAGCCATAGGCAAGTACTGCCACAACCGTATTGTCAGGAAATGACTGACGGATATGTGCGGCCATGGCGGTGATATCCCCGGGCACATTGCGGCTGAGCTGTTCAGCAATGATGTTTTCAAGTTTCGTACTCATCAGCCGCAAACATAGGTGAATTGCGGACCGGTTTCTATACGTAATGGCTGATTTTCTGGCGGGTCGAAAAATTCGCCATCTATGACGAATGGTGTATCTGTGGTGATTTCAACATCTGGTGAAGCAAAGCTGATACATCCGGGGGGAACCTTGCGGTCCTCATTGCCATAAAGCAGGGTTTTGGACCAGCGTGGAATACTGGGCAGCGGGTAGGGCAGGATGGTTGAACGCAGTGGATATTCAGCCCCGCCCCAGAACGGATTGGTTCCCAAAATCAGTTTGTGCAGGGTGGAGGCGATATACATGGTCTGGCCACCGCTGGCTATCGTTCTGTCATGAGCCTTGATGGTCATGTCATAGGAGCGGTCAATGCGGCTTAAATCATTCGGGCGACGGGGCAAAAATGCGGCTTTCAGCAGTGCTACGGACAAGGTGGCAAAATTGGCCCAGTTGCCTTTAAGGCCGGTTTTGTGAATGTCGGTCTGGCAATAGCTGGTTCCGCGCCATGCTGCACCGGTGCCAAGAAACATGCCGTGCAGCGCTCCGCCATGTTTGGGATTGACTACCTTGAGTGTCGGTCGGATGCGCAGATCTTTTGGCTTATGGCCATTGGCCACAGACACAATGAATTGTTCCTGCTGGCTGATATCTCTTATGGCAAAGCCCAGATCAGCTGCGGTCATATTGGTGGTGCCGTGCGGCAGCAGGCAAAGGCGTGGTAATTCGCTAAAGGGGCCGCGTTCTGCCAGATCGGTCTGGATGCCCTGTATTGTGCCATCACCTGATGAAATGAACAGGGTGTCGATCTTGCGGCGGGCAAAATCATCCATCATGGCTGGAACATCGCCGAAACGCTCAATCACCTTGACAGTAACATCAGGTTTGCCGGCCAGTTTTTGCACCAGTTTGAGGCCGTAACCGCTTTTCTTGCCGGATTTGGGGTTTACGATAAGCCCTACTGGCATTACCCGGCCTCCTGTTTGCGCATCCATGAAACAAGCGGGGCATCAGGGGGTTTGGCGGCAAAGCCCTGTATTAGCTGGATTGCGTGCAATATCAGGCAGATCACAGTCCAAGCGGCCACAGCAATCAGCCCCCAGTCGGGTCTGCCAATCAGTACGCTAAGGGTCATCAGTGCCAGATTAGGGTTGCGGCGGGCGGTTATCTGGCGAAAAAATGTATCGATCGGGCGCCAAATATGAATTTCAATGCCCAGCCATTTTATGGATATGCCTTCGATAATCCGCTGGACCACATAACCGATAAAAATTACAGCCAATATCTGCCAAAGGAAATTATCAGACCAGTCAAAGCCGGCCTGTTTGAGACCAACACCCCAGGAAATATACCAGAATGGTGGATGGATAAGGTCGATGCCGTGATCGAAAATGTCACCCCATTTACTCGAGGTCAAGGTGGTGCGGGCCAGCTTGCCGTCAACCGTATCAAGAAAGGTCATGGCCCAGGCGGCAAAAAGGCCGGGAATATACATGCCTTTCCAGAACCACCAGAAAGCCAGCACCACCATGATGGCGCTTAAGGATGTGACTATATTGGGGGTGATGAAGGTGGGGGCAATGGCGCGGCAGGTGTAAAATGCCGGGCGGGGCCAGATATGTTTGGTTATGAAGTCAGTGGCGCCCTTATAGGTTCCCATGAACATGCGCCATTCAATTGCATCCTTGTCATCATGGCTGACACTCAGGGCATAAGGGGTTTCCTTCTTGCGCAGTTTTTCCCAATAGGAGGCATCAAGATCATCAGGAGAGCGCACCAGCAATTGCAGGTCAGATGGCAGTTCACCACCTTGCATGACGGCTTTGACAGCATCACCGGACTGGCCATTGGTGGTTATGGCCACAATGTTTCCAGCTTCATCTTTCAGGGCCAGATTCAACCGTCTGGCCAGTACCTCGATTATTGGCTGATCGAGAATGGCATCAGCTTGAAGAAATATGACCGGACCATTGCGGGTCCTGGCATCGCTGACAGATATTTCCTGATTGATGCCATGAGATGAAAACTGTTTGCGCAAACGCTCAGCCGGGGTCATGGCCCAGATAATTTCGCTGCATTCGCCAATGAAACAAATGGCAGGTTCAAACTGGTGATCTGCTTCACCTTGCTGATCTTGAGTATCGTTCATTTAAGGCTCTAAGTTTCTATGTTACCGTCTCTGCCCGCAAGGTGGCGGTTATGCCAATGCCAAAGAACACCAGAAGCGGTGTCCAGGCGGCCATCCACGGGGACAGGACCCCCAATTCGCCGAGCGTTAGTGAGATACCATCAAAAATGAAAAAGATAAAGCCAAGCAGAACACCAATGGCAAACATTACCCCGATGCCACCGCCGCGCCGGAATTTGGTGGAAAGTGGCACACAGATGACAATCATCAGCCAGGCTGAAAACAAAAGGGTTATGCGCTTGTGCCACCAGGTTTCATATACATGGGCCGGGCGTATGCCAAAACCGGAATTCTGGATGAAATATCTAAGGCCTGCAAGCGACATTTCTTCGGGTGCGCCTGATCTGGCACCGGCTGCTGCCGGGTGCATGTCACCGGAATAGATCAGAGTATCCAGCTTGCTGGGCGCAAGATTTTGCCGATAATAGATTATGACATTTTTCAGCTTCCAGCGGTCCTTGATAAGTTCAGCGCTTTCAGCCAGTATCTGTTCGGTCAAATGGCCGGTTTCATCGCGGCGAAAAATGGCAACCCCTTGCAATCTTGTAGCTGACGGGTTGGAAGCCTCGGCTCGTAATATGTCATCACCGGCCCGCATCCAGATGGGGTCCTTTTCACTGATCTTCAGCTTTTTCGAACCATAATCACCAATACCCCATTCCTGCAAAATTGGCTCGGTCAATGGGATGGCCTTGTCATTGACCAGAAAATTAAGGCCACCAAGCAAAATGGAAAGCGGGATCAGCACCACCATTACGGCAAGGGGTGAAGTGCCGCTGGCCCATATGGCCACCATTTCGCTTCGATATGACAGTTCGGACAAGGTCAGCAATATGGCCAGCAAAGTGGAAATTGAAATGAAGGTGGCAATTGTTGATGGCAATAACAGCCCGGCATATTGCAGCAATGCCATCAGATTGTGGTTTTTCAGTTCCAGAATATCATCCACTGAGGCAAGGGTTTTAAGGGTAATGACAAATATCGATATGCCAAGAAGTATGGCGATAAATCTGGTGAGCACCATGCGTGTCAGCATCAATCCTATATATCTCATGGCTGAAGTCCCTTGTTGCGGGAGAACAGTGAAGATATTCTGCTGACGGCCTGTTTCACCGTATCAATTGCCGGTTCCAGCCAGTCCCTGCTCAGCCGGAAGCTCAAGGTCCAGAAACGCCAGATAGAAAATAGTGCCAAAACAGCAAATGGCCCCCATACAGTCAGATACGGGTTGGTATCATTTTCCTTGACTGTCAATATTCCGGCCTGAATTATTTCATGAAAGCCGACGAGAATCAAAAGTGCAATACCAAAGCGGTATCCACGCTGGCCGCGCCTTCGTCCCATGGCAAATGGCAGGGCCAGAAATGGCAGGATGAATATGGTTGCAACATTGACCAGCCGTTTGTGCAGGGATGATCGCATACGCGATGGTTGCAGTTTGCTGTCTGGATTGGCCATCTCATGGACAAGCTCAATAATAGTCAGTTCGCGCTCATTTGTGCCGCGAGGCGGAAAGGCATCCTTGGCGATCTTGCCGATCGGGGTGTCAAGCGTATCAAAGGTGCTGACTACTGCTTTTGGAACCGGCAATTTCAGATGTTCCATGTCTGGCCATTTGCTGACCTCCAGCCGGTGGCCGTCTTTCAGTCGCAAAACCGGGCGCGGTTCACCGGGGACCTTGATCAGGGCACCATCAATGGCGGTTACGGCTTTGGCCCCTTTCTCGCCGCGATAGTCAAACAGGAATATGCGTTCAAAAGTGTTGCTGTCGCGTGATAATTTGTCGAGAATGAAGGTGCGGGTGCCGGCCTGCATGAAAACGCCTTCTTCGGCCAGATAAAAAACCTCGACATTCTTCACATTGAACAGAACCGAGCGATAGGCATAACGCGCATGCGGTTCCAGCCAACCAAAAATGAACATGGAACAGGCGGCCATGATAATTGCCAGAAAGAATACCGGTCGCAATAATCTGTGATGTCCGGCACCAGCGGCCAGAAACGCATCAATTTCGGAATCCTTGGACATTTTGTTAAAGCCGAATAACAGCCCAAGAAACATGGCAGCAGGCAGGGCCAGACCGAGATAATGCGGCACCAGATATGCCAGGGCTTCAAACACGAAACCAAAGGAATTCTGCTTGCCCATGGTAATATCAAGCAAACGGACAAGACGTTCGGCCAGCAAGACCAGAAGACCAATGGTCATCGACGCCAGTAATGGGCGGGTAATCTGGGAGATAACATATCGGTCAATTATCGGAATGCGAAACATCAACTGGTCCAGACTGCTTTCAGCTTGTTCAGGATATTGGCAAAATCATTTGCATCCGGAGTGATGGCCTTTGCAAGTTCGGGAACGCCGGGCCAGCCATGATCTTCATATTCCAGACCGGCAAATTGCTGTGGCCGGTCATAGCGCGGAATAATATGAAAATGCACATCATGATCAACCATCATCAACATCAGATAGTTGATTTTCTGATAGGCGTTAAAAATCATCAGGCCGTTTTCCACATCCCTGGTGACCTTGGCCAGCTGGCTGAAAGCCTCAGGTGATATGTCAGAAAAGGCGGCAGCTTCATCCCGGCATACCAGCACCAGAGAGCCAAGTGTAACCTGGGCCGGGCGCAACAGCACCAGCCAGTGCGAATATTCGGCAATCAGCGAGCCGGGATATCCAAATTTTTCTGCTGTCGGATTGGTCATTGTGGTTGCCTGTTTCCTTAAACATCAAGGCTGAATTTTGACGTTGTTATCATCGAGCCGGAATGATCGTCAAAACTTCGAATCTCAATATCGGTTTGCCATTCCCCCTTATTACGCCGAATCTGGTATTGATACCATGCTGCAGCCGGTTTGTTCGAGGTTTTTTTAACTGATGCTGAAGGCACTCCGAATATATGGGCCATGCCGGTAGCTGTTTCCAGTCTGGCGTGCATGTCCTTATGGTTATGGCCATGCAGAACCAGTTCGGCTCCGGCAGTCTGCAAAACCTGTTTCAACTCGCTTGCATCGCTTAAGGCTTTTCTGTCTATTGCCTGTCCAGGAAGTGGGGGATGGTGGATCATTATTATCCGGTAGAAACCGCGCTGGTGCAGGTTGATCAAGGTTTGCTCAAGTGCTTCCAGCTGTCTTGTGCCAAGGGTGCCGCCTGCCTTGTTCCATCTGGCATTTATGGCGCTGGACAGTCCAACAAGTGCAATGTTTTTTCGCTGGCGAACATATGGAAATGCCATGGAAATATTACCTGACAGGCGGGTTGATGGCATGTTCAGGTCACCGGTCATATGGCCGGACCATTTGGCAAGGCCCGGTTCCCATGGGAGTTTGACATAGGTGTCATGGTTTCCCGGAACAAAGCTGATCCAGTCGGGCGCTCCAAAGCTGGATAGCCAGTCGGCAGCCTGATCAAATTCCTTTACCAGCGAGATATTTACCAGATCCCCGGTTAAGGCCACATGATCGGGTGCACGGGTTTTTATATCATTTATTACAGCTTGCAGAATTGCGTTTTCATGGATGGATTTACGGCGCAAGTGCCATGACAGATATCCGATGAAACGCTTGGAAAGCAAATCAGGCAGTGACACTGATGGCAGGGGCGAGAGATGGACATCTGATAAATGTGCAAGTGTAAACATTAATAAAGGGCTCTGGTTGACTTTGATGTTCGCAGGTGCAACATGCCCCACAAATAATGTAATAAACGTGTTTGGTAAAAAGGTTCAAGCGCTGTGAAAGTAATAATTTTGGGAGCCGGACAGGGAAGACGCCTGTTACCGTTGACGGAAAGTGTACCCAAGGCCCTGCTGGATATAGGCGGGCGGACCCTTGTTGGTCGCCAGATTGATGCTTTTGCGGCCTGCGGGTTCAAGGAATTCGTGGTGATTACCGGCTATGGCAGCGCGCTTATGGAAAGTGAGCTGGAAGAAATCTCCAAAGCTGATGGTGTCAATATCAAGGTGGTTTTCAACCCGTTTTTTTCCGTGGCTGATAATCTGGCCAGTTGCTGGATGGCACGCCATGAAATGGATGGTGATTTCATTCAGGTGAATGGCGATAATGTATTTCAGGCGGATCTGGTGCAAACCATTCTTGACAATTGTGATCGTGATGTGACTGTCGCCATTAACCGCAAACCGGAATATGACAGTGATGACATGAAGGTGATGATGGATGGGGATCGCCTGACCGAGGTCGGCAAGCGCCTGCCGCTGGAGGCTGTAGATGCTGAAGCCATCGGGATTTATGTTTTCAAGGGTGAAGGTGGTACGAAATACCGACAGGTGCTGGAAAACTCAATGCGCGATGGAACCGGGATCAAGCAATGGTTCCCGGCAGCTGTTGCATTGCTGGCAAAACTGACCGAGGTTGGAGTTGCCGATGTTGGTGATATTGAATGGAGCGAAGTCGACTTCCCGGTTGACCTGCAAACCGCAAGGCAGATGGTGGCTGGCTGGGACAAGTGAGTTTCCTGATTACCAGTCAAGGCCGGTTTCATATCCAAGCCTGATCAACAGCTCTCCATAGCGTTGTTTGAATACATGTTTTATCATTGGTGAAAACACGTTGCTCCAGTGGCGGCTGTCAGGATTGGTGAAATTTGTGGCTTTGCTGGATGCAATTTCAGGCAACTTCTCCAACCCCAGAAACCTGCCGATTTTCTGAATAATGGCTGGCACGTCAGCATTTATGTCTTCAAGCCTTAGTTCAAGGATGTTGTCTGCCGGTTTCCAGAGGGAAATCTGGCTGTCCAGTATTTCACCGGTTATATTGTCAAGCTCATATAACAGGCCATGCTCCTGACCGAGATTTTCCAGTAATGCCCGGTCACTTGCAAGCTTTGGCCACGACCACTGGTCAGTATCTGTCGGGTGGCCTTTCAGGTGATGGAAATAGGATGATACCAGAATTTGTCGTGGATCGCGGATTACGTGAATGCCACGATATTCAGTTGTCTGACGGTTAATCTCATCGACAACCGGCTGTGCCGCATTGGTTGTATTCAGCAGGATTTTCCTGTCGCTTTGCAATATGCTCCAGTCAATATTATCCAGATCCAGCCGGTACAGAGTATTAAAAAAATATGGTGGTCTGGTTATTTTGTAGCTGTGTTGTTCATAGTCATTCAATTGCGCAAATTTTGCCAGAATAACCAGTCGAAAGAAGCGTGACCCGCATTTGTGATGTCCAAAGAATATGATCTTGCTATTGTCGGCGGCAGTTATTGCCTGCTGGTTGTCAGTCATGCCTGTTTGTCCGGTCGGGTTTGAGTTTCCAGACTGCATACACAGATTTGTAGGCAGTTGGAAGTCTGGTTACGGCTGCGCCTGTTATCGGGTTTTATATGGCTTGAGGTTTTTTCTTGCGTGATTGAGCAATTCTTGTCCTGACTGGCTGAAGTTTCCTGCTTTCCACTCATTACGCAGTTGATGCAGAATATCGCCCAACTGTTTTCCAGGCTTCAGGCCGATATCCAAAAGGTCCTGTCCGGTGAGCGGGAATTTGGGGATCGGCCATGTTTGTGGCAACTGGTGCAGCTGTGACCAGTCTTTTGGGGTATTGCTGGCGGCCTCGTTCATTATTACAGCGTCAGTGAACCGGTCCGGTCCCAGATCATATAGCAGGATTTTGGCTGCCAGTTCTGAAATATCAGGATCTATGGGGGTCGGATTGCTTAAACCGGCAAAGCGGTGTTGGTCAGTTTTTGACAGGCGCAAGCTTGAAATGTCAGATGTCAGGCTTGCAAGGCGGCGCAGGGCATCTGGTTGCTTTTCCATTTCGGTCAACCGGGCAAGATTTGCAATCGAGCCGTCAAACCGGATCAGCCGTTGCAGGATTTCACAATCAACCATTGATTGGATGGCTGTAACGCAATTTGGGCCGGTAAGGATTTTCAGCAATTCTGACTGGATTCTCTCAACTGACAATTGCTCAAGCTGATCGCGATAGGTGATGCAGGCGGCAAGACCTTCCTTGTCAAGCCCATGTTTGCCATAGTGGGAAAAAAACCGGTAAAAGCGCAGGATTCGCAAATAATCCTCACGCACCCTTGCATTGGCATTACCGACAAAACGGATTGTCTGACTGGCTATGTCTGCAAGGGCGCCGGGGATTTCTTCAAAAACCTGCCCGGACAGGTCGCAATATAAGGAATTGATGGTGAAATCGCGGCGTGATGCGTCGCGTTGCCAATCGGTAGTGAATAATACTTTGGCATGGCGGCCATCTGTTTCAATGTCGGCGCGAAGGGTGGTTACTTCTACTACCAGCCCATCAATGACTATGGTGATGGTTCCATGTTCATAGCCGGTTGGATGCACACCCAGACCGGCAGCTCTGGTTGCATGGATTACTTCATCGGGTAAAAGTGTGGTAGCAATGTCAATATCGCTGACCGGCAGGTTCCACAGGCCGTTGCGCACCGCCCCGCCGGCAATTCTGGCCTTGCCGCCTGCATTGCGGATTACTGCAAACAGCTTTGCAAGGCGCTTGTCATTAAGCCATTGCTGTGTTGCCAGTTCAGCCATTATTGCTCATCCGCAGATAAAGATTGTGTATTATGCCAGCTGTAGCGCCCCATATATAGTGATCGCCATAGGGCATGGCATAATAGTCCCATTCAATCTGATCTATGGTTTTGGTGTGGATATGGTGATTTTCCGGGTTCATCAAAAATTGCAGCGGTACTTCGAAAATTTCGGCAACTTCGCTGATTTCCGGTTCAAGGGTGAAGCCTTCATGCACCATTGCCACTACCGGGATAATGTTAAAGCCGGTGCCGGTAAGATAGGAATCAAGATAGCCCAGGGGGGTGATATATTCGCTGGTAATTCCAACCTCTTCTCTGGTTTCGCGCAAGGCTGCAGCCAGCGGGGAGGAATCATTGGCATCGACCTTGCCACCTGGAAAGGCAATCTGGCCGGAATGGTCCGGCAGGTCGTCGCGGCGCCGGGTTAGCAATATTTGCATGGCATCTGATCGCTGGATTATCGGCACCAGTACAGCTGCCAGCCTGACAGTGCCTCTTTTTGCCTGCATCTGGCGACGCTTGTTTAGATCATCATTGCGCACCGGGGCTGAGGCAGTGCTGTCAATATCGCTGTTGAGGCAGTGTTTTGCCTTTGTTGCGAAAGCTGTTGTGTCCTTAATCCAGTTCATCAGCGCGCGCCATTGGCCAGAAAATTCCAGATGACCAGACACCATACCAGCCATCTTCAATAGACCCGGACTCAACCAGATCATAAAACAGTGCCCGCGTAACAAGGGCTTCAAGTCTGGCCCTTACCAGCACATAGGGTTTAAGGCCATCGGTTGCAGCTTCTTTTTCAAACCGCAAGGGATGATCCTTGTCGGCTGTTACCGTGTCATCGACATTGGTTTCAAAACTTATAGTCTGATTTTGCCCTGAACCTTGTATCTGCATCCTGACCGCCAGAAACGGGGCATCTTCAACCTTGATAGCGCATTTTTCTACCGGGGTTACCAGATAATGCCTGCCATCTTCATCATGGCGCAGTACCGAAGCAAACAACTTGACCAGTTCGGCCCGGCCTATGGGTGAATTCATATAATACCAGGTGCCATCGGTGGCTATCTTCATGTCGATATCTCCGCAAAATGGAGGATTCCACAAATGTACCGGCGGTGTACCATCAGGGCCTTTTGAGCGGCCAGCCTCGCTGATACCGGCAAGGGGAGCGGATATATCTTTGGGTGTGGCCATTTACTTCAATCTATCGTGAACACAGTTCGGGCTTTATTTTTTGCCACAAAACGTCCATTCTGTTGCAAATATTGAAGCAAACTATAGTGAGCGCCATGAGCAGTATCAATAAAGCTGATGAGAAAATCCTCAATGAACTGGAATCAACCGCCGCCCGGCTGGTGGAAGTGCGAGAGGCAATCGGCCAGGTGATTTTTGGCCAGGAGCAGGTAATATCACTGGCCCTGACTGCAATCATAGGTGGCGGGCATGCGCTGTTGGTGGGCGCTCCGGGGCTGGCCAAGACCAAGCTGGCGATCACTCTTGGCACGGTTCTGGGATTGTCCGAAAAGCGTATCCAGTTTACTCCCGATCTGATGCCGGCAGATATTCTGGGAACAGAAATTCTGGATGAAAGCGAGAGTGGTTCACGCCAGTTCCGGTTTGTGCCGGGGCCGGTTTTCTGCCAGTTGCTGATGGCTGACGAGATTAACCGGGCATCCCCGCGCACCCAGTCGGCATTGTTGCAGGCAATGCAGGAACATCACATCACCGTTGCCGGGGTGCGCCATGATCTGCCCGAACCGTTTCATGTGCTGGCAACGCAAAATCCGATTGAGCAGGAAGGCACCTATCCGCTGCCTGAAGCCCAGCTTGACCGGTTCCTTTTGGAAATTGATATTGGCTATCCTGATATTGAAGCTGAACGCCGGATGCTGTTTGCCACAACCGGCAATGATGAGCAACAGGCGCAAAAGCTGATGAACCGCAATCAGTTGATGGCGGCACAAAGACTTGTACGGCTGATCCCGATTGGCGAATCGGTTGCCGATGCAATTCTGGAACTGGTGCGCTCGGCGCGTCCGGGCAGTGAAACAAGTGAATTTGTGAATGAGAATATAGCCTGGGGGCCGGGGCCGCGGGCCAGCCAGTCATTGATGTTGGGGGTTCGTGCCAGAGCATTGCTGGATGGCCGTTTGTCACCATCGGTTGATGATGTGATCGAGCTTGCCAACCCGGTTTTGCGGCATCGTATGGCACTCAGTTTTGCTGCCCGTGCTGACGGGCATACGATCGATAGTGTGATTGACAGACTGGTAAAGAAAATTGGCTGATAACAGATGAGCAAAGCCTTCAAGCTTCGTGAAAATGCCGACCGGGAGGCCAGAACCTTCCCGCCAATGCTGATTGCCGCCACTCGCATTGCCGATACGGTTATTCACGGGCTGCACGGGCGCAGGCGTTCAGGACCGGGTGAGGATTTCTGGCAGTTCAGGCGCTATACTCCCGGTGATGCTGCCCAGCGGATTGACTGGCGCCGTTCAGCCAAATCCAGCCGGTTGTTTGTACGCGAGAATGAATGGGCGGCAACCAATACGCTGTGGACATGGGTTTGCCCACATGAGCGCATGCAGTTTCAATCTGATCTGGCAATGGTATCAAAGCGGGAGCGAGCTGTAATGATTGCACTTGCCCTGTCGGTAATGGCCGTGCGGGCCGGTGAGCAGGTGGCAACCCTTGCCGGGCCTGATAATCCCGGCCATACCAGCGCCAGCCTTACCCGGATTGCTGAATTTTATGCAAATCCTGATACGTCCGGTCCAGCCCTTCCGGCACATGCCAGCCTGCCGCGATATGCGACTACTGTTCTGATCAGTGATTTTCTTGATCCGGTAGATGAAATTCGTGAAAAGCTGCATCATCTGGCATCATCGGGGATCAATGGTCATATGCTGCAAATCCTTGATCCGGTTGAGGAGACATTTCCGTTTTCCGGGCGGACAGAATTTCATGAAATTGGAGGAAACCGTAAAATACTGGCCGGGCGGGCTGAAAAAATCCGCGATCAGTATCAATCAAGATTACATGCTCACCGGGCTGAACTGAAATTGCTGGCCCGTTCGCTGGGCTGGAGCTATTCGCTGCACCATACTGACAGGCCAGTACATTCGGTTCTGCTGGGCCTTTATAATTTGATTGCCGGTGACAGTCCCTCACAGCAATATTCAAAGGCTGGCTAGGTGATGTTTTCTCTGGGCGCCATAGGTTTTGCCACTCCGCTGGCCCTTTTGGGTCTGCTGGTGCTGCCGGTGATCTGGTATTTGCTGGCCTTTACCCCGCCAAAGCCGGAAAGTGTCCGGTTTGCGCCATTCCGGCTGCTACTTGGGCTGATACCCAATGAAGAAGAAACCGACAAGACACCATGGTGGCTGCTGGCCTTGCGGCTGGCGATGGCGGCAATGATCATTTTGGCGGTTGCGGCGCCATTTCTGGGGACTGGTGGCGATCTTGAGTTAAAGAAATCACCGGTTTTGATCGTGGTGGATGATGACTGGGCCGCGGCTAAAAACTGGGGAAAACGCAAATCGGTATTGGTTGAGACCATTCAGGCAGCGGCAAGGGTCGATGCACCGGTGGCGCTGGTTCTTGCCAGCCAGGCATCAACAGATTTCAGCATCAAACAGCAGTCAGCCAGAGATGCAATGCAACTGGCTGGAGCATTCAAGCCGCTCGCTGTTGATATTGACCGGGAAAAACTGGCCAGACGGCTAAAAGACGAGTTTGGCAAGGTTGCTGATTTGCAGATTGTCTGGCTTTCCAACGGACTTGGGGGAGCAAGGAACAAGGAATTTGCTGCACAGCTTGGCTCTCTGGCAAGCTGGTTGACTATTTATGAAAATTACGATCTGCCGTTAGTGCTGGGAAAGCCTGAAATCAGTAATGCGGCGATCAGCGTTAAAGTGTTTCGTCAGGATGTAACAAAATCAATGCCGGTTGGTCTGGTATTGCAGGCTGCCAATGGTCGCAATCTGGCGCAGGTGGATCATTTGATTGAAGCCAACAAGGCCAGCAGCATGGTCAGCATCAAGCTGCCGCTTGCCCTTCGCAATGAGGCGGCGCGTATCTCGATTGTCAAGGCGCAGACAGCGGCTGGAACCTGGCTGCTGGATGATCGGTTCAAACGCAAGACAGTGGGGATTGTATCTTCTTCAACACTGGAAATGGCACAGCCGCTATTATCACCAATGCACTATGTCAACCGGGCGCTGGAGCCATATGCGGAAATTCTGGAGCCGCAGTCAGGGGATACGATTTCCGGGTTTATGGAGCAGGGATTGTCGATGCTGGTGCTGGCTGATGTTGGCATGATTGCTCCCAAAACCCGCGGGCAGCTGACAAAATGGGTTAAAGATGGCGGAGTTTTGTTGCGGTTTTCAGGTCCGCATCTGGCAGCCAATGTCAGGGCTGATGACAATCTGATACCGGTTGTGCTGCGCCGTGGCGGGCGGGCGCTTGGCAGTGCCCTGTCATGGGAACAGCCGCAAGGACTGGCTGCGTTCAGTGATGACAGCCCTTTGCGCAATATTGCGCTGGACAAAACCGTTAAAATATCAAGGCAGATACTGGCTGAACCGGTGCCCGAACTTGCCGGGCGGGTATGGGCATCGCTGGCAGATGGAACCCCGCTGATTACTGCCAAACGATCTGGCTCGGGTCTGATTATTCTGGTGCATGTGACGGCCAATTCCGACTGGTCGAATTTGCCATTATCGGGCATGTTTGTGGAAATACTCAAGGCAATTATTGATCTGGCCCCGGCGATCACCTCAGCCAAGCCGCAGATTGAAACTGTTGCTGATAAGAAATCGGGCTGGGTGCCGGTTGAAATGCTGGACGGGTTTGGCCAGATTGTGTCACCGCCTGCAAGGGCCGAACCGGTGAGCGATGAAAAAATTGCCACCCAGCGACCAAGTACCATTCATCCAGCCGGAATGTACAAACGCGGCTCGGCAATGCGGGCAATCAATATGAATATCGATCCGGCAAGGCTGAAACGTCTGGACTTTGGCGGGGCCAGACCATATGAGCCGCAACCGGCAACACCGCTGGCCGGATATCTTTTTGTGGCAGCCTTTATTTTATTCCTTGCTGATTGTATTGCAGCTTTAAGCCTGACAGGGGCATGGAGCCGGTTGCGGGGCGGTCTGACTGTTGCAGCATTATTCATGCTGATGAGCGGTGGTGAGCATATTACCAGGGCGCAGGAATTAAATCCGGCAGACCAGTTTGCCATGGATGCGGTGCTGGAGACCCGGTTTGCCTATGTGATAACCGGCGATGAACAGGTTGATGCTGTCTCAAAAGCTGGATTGCTGGGGCTTTCAATGGCGCTGGAGCAGCGTACTTCCGTTGAGCCGGGCAATCCGGTTGGGGTTGATCTGGAAAAGGATGAAATAGCGTTTTTCCCGTTTATATACTGGCCGGTGACGGCTGACAGCAAGCCGCCATCGCTGCCGGTTTATCAAAAACTTGCTGATTTCATGCAGCATGGTGGCACAGTTTTTTTTGATACCAGAGATCACACAACCAGCATGTACAGCCTGATGAATGCCACGACGCCTGAAACGCTGGCTCTGCGGGCCATTTTGGGGAATCTGGATATTCCGGCGCTGGAGCCGGTGCCGGAAAAGCATGTGCTGACCAGATCGTTTTATCTGCTCAGTTCATTTCCCGGCAGATATGCAGGCGGCAAATTATGGGTGCAAAGCCAGTCGGGGAATGCGGGCAATAGTGACGGTGTGTCACCGATCATCATCGGATCCAATAATTATGCGGCAGCCTGGGCAGTTGATGGCATGGGCAGGCCGCTATATGCGGTTATTCCCGGATTGCCACGCCAGCGAGAATATGCCTATCGTACCGGCATCAATATTGCCATGTATATGCTGACCGGCAATTACAAGGCAGATCAGGTGCATGTGCCGGCACTGCTGGAAAGGCTGGGCCAATGAACTGGAGTATCAGCTTTGCCCCCTATATTCCTTCATTCTGGCTGGTTATGGCAGCTATTGCCGGGGGCTTGCTGTTGCTGGTGGCTTTCTGGACCCGATCAAAAGGGGCGATGCTTCGCGCGCTGGTGCTGATATTGCTGCTGGCAGCGATCAGCAATCCGCAAATCAATATTGAAGATCGCCAGCCATTGAGCGATATAGCGCTTCTGGTGATTGATGAGAGCGCCAGCCAGAATATTGCCGGACGGATCGAGCAGACGCAAAAGGCGGCAAAACAGATTGCCGATAATATTGCAGGAATGGAAAACACCCAATTGCGAACGGTAAGGGTGCGTTCGGGAATTGCCTCAGATGATGACGGGACACTGGCATTTGCTGCAATGAAGCAGGCATTGTCATCTATACCGCCGGAACGATTTGCCGGGACAATAATCATAACTGACGGGCAGGTGCATGATGTTCCAGATAATAAAAAGTCGGCAGGGCTGAACCGGCCTGTGCATGGGTTGATAAGCGGGTCGGCAACAGAAAATGACCGGCGGATAATAGTTGAATCAGCTCCCCGGTTTTCCATTGTCGGCAAGCCGCAGTCAATCCGCTTTCAGGTTGACCAGACAGGCACCAGCCCGGATGGCAACCGGGTGATGGTGTCAATGCTGGTTGATGGCAAGCTGATTGACAAATATCCGGTAATGACCGGAACGCCGGTCACAGTACCATTGCCGGTTACTCATGGCGGGCAGATTGTAACCCAGCTAATCATTGACGGGTTTGCCGGAGAATTGTCTGCGGCCAATAATCAGGCGGTTATTATTACCGAGGGTATTCGTGATCGCTTGCGGGTGTTGCTGGTATCGGGCAAGCCGCACCCAGGTGAGCGGACATGGCGCAATCTTCTGAAAGCTGATTCTTCGGTTGATCTGGTGCATTTTACCATTTTGCGGCCACCTTCAAAGCAGGATGGGACGCCGATAAATGAATTGTCACTGATCGCTTTTCCAACCAGAGAGCTGTTTTCAGAAAAGCTGGATGAATTTGATCTGGTAATCTTTGATCGTTATTCACGCCGCGGGGTTCTGCCGGAAATCTATCTTTTGAATATTGCTGAATATGTGAAAAAGGGCGGGGCGGTGCTGGTGGCTGCCGGTCCTGATTATGCCAGCCCGGCATCAATCTATAATTCACCACTATCAGAGATTTTGCCAGCCGCACCAGCTGGTACGGTAACGACTGAACCTTTCAGGCCGCAAGTCACTGAACAGGGGCGTCGCCATCCGGTTATTCGCGGATTGAAAGGAGCGGAAAAGGACAGGCCTGAATGGGGGAAATGGTTCCGGCTGATTGATACATCAAAAGGCGCATTTCGCTCTGATGTGGTGATGCAGGGAGAAAATGGCAAACCGCTATTATTATTGTCAAGGCCGGGAAGCGGGCGTATTGCCCAGCTTTTGTCTGATCATTCATGGTTGTGGGCAAGGGGCTTTGATGGTGGTGGCCCGCAGGCTGAATTGCTGCGCCGCATGGCTCACTGGCTGATGAAGGAGCCGGACCTTGAAGAAGAAAGGCTTACCGGTCGCCAGCAGGGAAAACAAATGGTTATTACCCGCCAGACAATGCAGGACATGGCTGGCAAAGTGACTGTCTCAGCGCCAGACGGCTCAGAAAAGAAGGTAACGCTTAAACAGGTAAAACCGGGCTTGTGGCAGGCAAGAATAAGGGTTGATCAGGCCGGGTTGCACAAATTGAGCGATGGCATGCTGACTTCAATGGCGGTAATTGGCAGTCCTGATCCGCGTGAAACAGTAAATGTTCATTCAACCACAAAACTTCTGGCTCCGGTTGCCGCCAGCACAGGCGGGGTTGTTCGCCGGCTTGAGGCTGGAATACCACGCATTGTCAAGATAAAGCAAAACCGTGCCCTGTCCGGTTCAGGCTGGATTGGCATCAAGGCCAATGAAACCTATCAGGTGACAGCAATCAGGACGCTGGCACTGTTTGGTACGTTTTTGGCAATGGCGCTGCTTTTGGGGTTGTTCATGCTGATGTGGTATCGCGAGGGGCGATAGAGTTGATGATACTCAAGACAGTATCTGCTGCACCAGTTCGCGATCATCTGGCTTGTCAACATCAATTGCGGCTTTGGCAAAGGGCAACAGGACCGGTCTGGCGGTGGTGCCGATGCGGTTTGAGGCCAATTCGAAGGCTTTTTTCAAGGTCAGTTGTCTGGTGAGATAATAAAAAATCGGACGCCAGCCAAAGGCGGCAACCAGTGCCAGCGGGTTTTTGCGGTTCTTTTCTAAATGCTGCCAGAAATCAAGTACCTTGAGGGCTGATATGGTATTGAAGGTGAACAGGTTGCAGCCTGAAACGCTGTCGGCGCCGAACCTTAAATAGGTGCGCCGTGTCTGGGGAAATTCAGCCTCTATGGTTTCACGGCTGGCAAGACCGACTGTGAGGTCAGCATCAAGCTGCACAGAACTGGCAATGAAATAATCAAGCATTTGATGGTCAAGCAGTGGATGATCGCCGGTGGTAACCAGCACCGGGCCGGTGCCATGAGCGGTGATTGCAGATTTAAGTGAGGCCGGGGCGCTGCTCAAGGCTGGTACAAAGGATACTTTTTCAGATATATCACCCAGAGCTTCAGCCAGCAGTTCCCGTCTTTCAATACAGACTGCAACAGAGGCGATATTGTCGTGGGTCAAAAGGGTGCGGATCACTTTTTTCAACATTGGTTCACCGGCAATCGGCAACAGGCATTTGTGAACCACGCTGAAGGCCTTGGCCATTGGATCGTCAGGTCCGCGCGAACCGGCCAGCACTATGGCATGCCATTTTGCGCCGCTGTCAGACATCACGTTCAAAAATCCGGTAGGTCTTGTAGATTTTACCGCCCAGAACCTCGATCATCTTGCGCATTGGCTCGTTGATTTCCAGTATCCATGAAACCTCGGCCTTGCTGGTGCCGTAATTTTCATGGGCTTCACGGACAAAATCAATTACGGCCAGAGCCAGTGCAGAGCCAACCGGGGTGGCATGGTGCTGTTTCATCACCCCCATGAGCGGAATGCGAATGCTGGCAGGCGGTTTTGATTTCATTCGCCACAATAGTTTGGCCCAGCCAAAGGGAAGCAGGCGGCCTTTGAGGTCGTGAATCCAGTCATTCATATCGGGCAGTGATACTGCCATGGCTGCCGGTTTGCCCTGCCATGAGGCAATGGCGATATAATCATCCTTGACCAGCATTTTCAGATTGTCGCCAAGCGCCTTGATCTCGGCATCGGTCATGGGTACGAAATTCCAGTTGTCTGACCAGGCATCGTTGAAAATATCAATGACTATCGACAGATCCCGCTCAAGGTTCTTTTTGGAAAATGCCCGAACTTCCAGATCGCCGGATTTTTTCACCTTGTTGAGCATGGCACGCATTGAACGGGGCAGTTCCGGCAAGCGGTCAAATTCATAGGCGTAAACATCCATGGCCTTGGCAAAGCCCAGAACTTCCATATGTTTTTGATAATAGGGCAGTGAATGCGGCATCATGATCTTGGGGCGGGACTCGAACCCATCTATCAGCATGCCCATTTCTTCATTAATGGAAAAATTGAATGGTCCCTGCATGCGTTTTATACCGCGCTGCTTCAGCCAGTTGGCAGCAGCATCAAGCAGTGACTTGAAGGTTTCGGCATCATCAATCGCTTCAAGAAAACCAAACTGGCCGGTAGCATCTCCATAATTATCAAGATGTAACTGGTCTATCTGGGCAGAAATCCTGCCGATGACTTCACCATTGCGTTTAGCAAGAAACAATTGCACTTTTGCATGCTGGAAATACGGGTTCTTTTTCGGGTCAAGATGTTCTCGCCGCTCCAGATATAGCTGGGGAACAAAGGCCGGGTCATTTGCATATAGTTTCAGTGGCAGATCAAGAAACCGGGTAATATCCTGTTTTGAGGAAATTTCCCTTATGGTGATCGGGTTGTCTGACATGTATCAGCCTTTCTTTGCATTGCCGATGGCAAGCCGTTTAACCTTGCCGGCCTTTACCTGAAACAGATCGGTTGCAATCTGTGTCCATGCAGGCCGGTGGGTAATTGTAACGATGGTGTAGCGTCCGGCAAGCTGTTTG
Organism: Hyphomicrobiales bacterium; assembly: GCA_026990765.1. Lineage (GTDB taxonomy): Bacteria > Pseudomonadota > Alphaproteobacteria > Rhizobiales > Aestuariivirgaceae > JALWJW01. The sequence goes on from JALXCV010000155.1 coordinate 31,630, forward strand.
ACATTGGCGCATATTTCAGCTTCCACTTCAGGGTCAAGTGCGCTGGTAACTTCATCAAGGATAAGCAATTGCGGTTCGCCAACCAGTGCCCGTGCCAGTGATATGCGCTGGCGCTGGCCGCCGGACAGTTTGGTTCCGGTCTCGCCGACCGATGTATCAAGTCCTTGGTCAAGCTGTTTGACGAAATCGGCACAACCGGCCAGTTCCAGTGCCCTGAAACAGGCTGCATCTGTTATCCGGTCATCACCAAAGGTCAGATTTTCACGGATAGAACCGTGCAGCAGGGTCAATTCCTGGGGTACATAGCCGGTCATTGAACGCCATTGTTTGATCGATAAATCATCCAGCGGAATGTCGTCGATCAGGATGCTTCCTGATTGTGGTTTGTGCAATCCCAAAAGCAGATCGATCAAAGTGGTTTTGCCTGCCCCTGATGCACCCTGCAAAACGGTGATAGAGCCAGCCGGTATGGTAAAGTCAGCGCCTTTTATTATCTGTTTGTCGCCAAAGGAGAAATCTACATTTTCAAACCGGCAGTGTTTTTGCAGAACCGGGGTTTTTTCACCGCTGAAAGTTTCGGCATTTTTCTCAAGTTCTTCGGTCAGCTCGATGGTACGCCAATAGGCGCTTTCGATGGTGGCGGCGCGTTGCAGGGATTTTTGCATTTTGGTGATAAGGGCAATTGCCTGCATGAATACCACCCCCAAAACCACCATTTCTGATAAAGGAACTTCCAGGAAAGTGGCGGCAAAATATACACCAGAACCGATGAAGATGGTTTTAAGGGCTTCCTGGGCATAGGTCAGGCCATTGGTTGCCAGTGTCTGTTTGATCAGGGCGCGGCGCAGCTTGGTTATTCTTTTGGAGAAAAACCGGTCGAAATGTTCGCGCCGCTGCATGGCCTTGATAGGTTTGATGTTGCCCATGGCATCAGCGACATAGGTAACCAGCAAGGAAGTGTGATCTGTCTGTTTGGAGCCGGCCTTGCCGGCTATGGTCACCAGCCGTTTCAGCAACAACACTACGACAGCGCCGGTAACTGCACCGGCCAGGGCCAGAGATGGCGAGATGAAAAAGGCAATAATAATATAAACGCCAGACTGGATTACAAATGAGACAAATCTGGCCGAGACGAAATAGGCACCACCAGCCCGGGTGGCATCATTGGAGATGGCGTTGGCAATCTTGCCGGGGCGGTGACTGGTGAAGAAATCCCAGCGGGCGCTGAACAGGGCGTTGAGCATTTTGCGCCGGACATTGGTGGAAACTGTGGCCACTGATATGCCGGCATAGCTGAGAGCAATGAAGGTCATGACAGATTTCAGCACCATGGTAATGACGACGAAGGTGATGAGAGTGGCAAGATTGTTTTCCAGTCCCAGAAAATGTAATATGGTAGTGATATATTCATTGGCACGCGATGAGTTCTCACCTGCATCACCGCCAATTCTGGCGGCAACCGGTAACAGGCCGGTTATGCTTACAGCTTCGCTGAAACCGGCAAGCAACAGACATGTGAGCACCAGAAACGGGTTGGTTCCCTCGGCCCCGAAAAAAATCTTTATGACCTTGTTCATTAAAATGGTGTCTGCCGGTTTTCCTATAAACTGCCGAACAAACATTCCTTAAACAGTTATTTGTTATTCATGAGATAGGCTTATTACCTCAACACAGAGATGTTTCCAAGGTCATCAAATGCAAAAGATACTGTTCCGCTATACATCGCGCCTGATACTGTACCCGTGGTACAGGATTTCTCGCGGCAAAACCCTTGGTGTCAGGGCCATGGTTCTGAACGAGAATAATGAGGTTTTGCTGATAACCCATACTTATGCGCCAGGCTGGCTGTTTCCAGGTGGCGGGGTTGATCGCGGCGAAACATTATATCATGCAATGGAGCGTGAACTGGTTGAAGAAGCATCAGTGCACCTGACCGGGCCAGCGGTTCTGCATGGCATGTTTGCCAATGAAAAGCAGTTTCGCGGTGATCATGTGGCGCTTTATGTGGTGCGTGAGTTCAGGCAGGATGACTGGAAACCGAATATGGAAATTGCCGATGCCGGATATTTCCCGCTTGATCAGCTCCCTGACGGGACAACCGGGGGAACAAAAAGGCGGCTGGATGAAGTTATCAATGGCAAACCAGTGTCGCAGCACTGGTAAAATTGTGGACGCCAGATGATTTGCATGATAACAGACTGGCTCAACGCAAAAATAAAAGCAGTATGGAAATGTCTCAACAGTTTTACAAAATGCGACGACGTATGAGCCGCCCCGGCGCGAAACTCATATAACGCTTTTGCTGTTGAACTGACAAAACCTCTTGAAATCCTGACAGTAAAAGCCTTGCAACCTACAAGACATTTTACAAGGCACTGCCACGATGAATACCCAAAACCCAATCAATATCTGTCGGCAAACGGCTGACGATCACACCGCTGTTGAAACCC
>JALXCV010000156.1 GCA_026990765.1 Hyphomicrobiales bacterium
ACCGGTTGGGGCGCATCGTGATCTGTTGGCCTATCTGGTGCGCAGATTGCTTGAGAATGGTGCCAACTCTTCCTTTGTCAACCAGATTGTAGATGAAGATGTAGCCCCTGAGATAATCGCTGCTGATCCGTTTGAGATAATGGGCAGCACCGGAGCGCTGGATAATGAGAAAATTGTCAGGCCGGGGGATATATTCCAGCCGGAGCGCAAGAATTCAACCGGATGGAACCTTAAAAATTATCAGCACATAGCGGCATATGAAAAAGCCCGCCAGCCATTCAAAACCCATCGCTGGACTGCCAGGTCGGTTATTTGCGGGGTTGATTCATTTATTGATCCTGTAGCCGTCTTTAATCCGGCCAATGATAATGATCAGGTGGGGCTGGTATCATCCGCCCTTACAGAACAGGTGGAAATTGCGCTTGATGCTGCCTGCTCATGGGATAAGGCAACCGCCAGTGAACGCTATCAAATCCTCAACCGGGCAGCAGACCTGTATGAGGAAAATTCCGGTGAACTGTTCGCCGCTCTTTGCCGCGAGGCCGGCAAGACCGGGATTGATGCGGTAGCTGAAATTCGCGAGGCTGTTGATTTTTTAAGATATAATGCAAATCAGGCCATCAAGCATGACGAATTACCGGCAAGAGGGATAATTACATGTATATCGCCATGGAACTTCCCGCTGGCGATTTTTACCGGGCAAATATCATCAGCACTTGCTGGGGGCAATGGGGTTCTGGCCAAACCGGCAGAACCAACCCCGATAATTGCTTCAATAGGGGTCAGGCTCTTGCATGAAGCCGGTGTTCCTGCTGATGTATTACAGCTGGTTTTGGGCAAAGGTTCTGATGTTGGGACAAAGCTTACATGTGATACGCGCATTGACGGGGTTTGCTTTACCGGTTCAACTGAGGTTGCCAGGATAATATATCGCGGTATTTCGGCAAATCATGCACCTGATTCAAGTTTTATTGCCGAGACCGGAGGGTTGAATGCCATGGTGGTTGATTCAACCGCGCTTCCTGAACAGGCAATAAGGGATATTGTTGATTCAGCCTTTCGCTCATGCGGTCAGCGCTGCTCTGCCCTGCGCATAGTATATCTGCAAAAGGATATTGCCGATGATTTCATGGAAATGCTTTTCGGGGCCATGGACGAGCTGGAAATATCTGATCCATGGAAATTGTCGAGTGATATCGGACCGGTAATCAACAAAGCAGCCAGAAAGGAAATCCTTGATTACATTGAAGCTGCAAGCGCCGAAGGCCGATTGCTGAAACAGCTCGATATACCGGTAAAAGGCCTGTTTGTCAGGCCATCCGTGGTCGCCACAGACGGGGTGCTTGCCATGGAAAAAGAGATTTTTGGACCGGTTTTGCATATCACCACTTTTGAAGCTGATGAAATTGACCAGATTATTGCTGATATAAATAATAGTGGTTACGGGCTGACCTTTGGTCTTCACAGCCGTATTGATGACCGGGTTGAACATATTACCGGCCAGCTCAATGTCGGTAATATCTATGTAAACCGCAACCAGATTGGTGCAGTGGTCGGATCACAACCATTTGGCGGTGAAGGCCTTTCAGGCACCGGTCCAAAGGCTGGCGGGCCATTATATGTAAAACGCCTGAAGCGGTTTGACATGCCCGGCCATAAGCCAGTAACTGGAGAAAATGCCAGTCTTGCTGAAGTCCAGACCGGGCTTGATAATATCAGGACCGACACTCACAAGCTGATTGAGACGGTGGATTTACCCGGACCGACTGGTGAATCCAACAGATGGTCAATTTACCCAAAGGGGACGATCTTGTGTCTTGGCCCTAGCGCGGCAGATGCAATTGAACAGATGAAAATTGCAACGCAAACAGGTTGTGGATGCCTGGCAGTTGCCCCTGGCATTGAAGGCCAGAACATGATCAGCAAATACCTTCCAAGAGCAGCACTTGCACAACTTGAAGGTTTTGATGCTGTAGCGCTGTGGTCCGATAATCATGATCTTACATCAGCCCGCAAGGCACTTGCGCAAAGGAATGGCCCGCTATTGCCCCTTATTGCCACAAGTGACATGCAGGATTTTTGCATATTGGAGCGTCACCTGTGCATCGACACTACAGCTGCAGGCGGCAATGCCTCGCTTCTGGCCGGGCAATGATCAGTTGATTAATTTGTCCTTAACTTTAGTTTCAGACTGACTTTATCAGGCCATTTGCCAGCAGTGGCTGCATTATTTTAAGCAAGTAAAAAAATGATTTGCCTGTAAGTTCAGCAATCTCAAGTAAACTATGCCTGCCATCGCACATGGAGATCATATTCATCATGTCGGCAACCTGCTCACCTGTTTCTTTAGTGCCCAGGGTTGGATAGAGTCCGCGTTTGCCCAATTGCGGTTCACATTTTACACTGACAACAGGCCGCATATTATTCTCAATGACTGAAATTGCCTGCCGGATCGCTTCATAAGCACCCTCAAGGCCAGTTGGGGTTACCAGCGAAAGATCATCCAGTGAGGTATGATATTCGGGGTAGTCACCATATTTAGTGCGCATGATCGAGGCAATGGGAAGATCAACACCGGGAGCGCAATATTGCCTCTCATCGCTACCACGATCAAACCAGCTATAGCAGCGAAATTCAGGGGCGATATGCTTTAACACATGCAGGGCGGCATGATCTGACAGGGTATTCCCATCGCGCGAGGGCAGATAGGAATAGTTGCGATCATCGCCAACACATGTCAGGTTAAAGCCGGCAATAACCTTTTCCTGCAAATGCTGCAAATGTCTGCTCAAATAGGTTATTGACCCGATAGTCTCAGGCACAAACACAATCCTGTAGGTGTATTTCAGCTGTTTTTGTTGCATCAGCCACATTGCAAGGGCGGTGGCGACAACCGGCCCGGACAGTTCATTATTAGCCATTGATGGATGGCATATATAGGTTGACAGCAAAACTTCCCTGCTGCTTTTCCCCGGTATTATCAGATCAGCATAATTCAGCACACCCGGTTCGAGATCGGCATCAATCACCACATGATAGCGCCCTTGGGGTAGCTGTTGCCTTTGTTTGTGAGCAAGACAGAACCCCCATCTTTTACTGTAATATGAAGTTATGTAAGGTATTGCATCAGGCTGTTCGGGCAATGAATAAAGATGCTCGTTCAATTCATCAAGTTCCATCCACTGATCAATCGGCACTGAATAACCGACCAGATGCAGATTGTGGTCATTAAAATCAATAATTCGCTCACCTGCCTGATTGGAAATATGGGCAGCGCGAATTGTCCACTCATCAGGGATTGTCCAGTCAAAAACCCTTGTTCCTGATGGAACTTCATGGATTTCAAGCCCGGGCAGATGTTGCTTGATAACAGACAGTGTCTGGCGAACCCCCGGACCAGTCAGGCTGCGACATATAGGAAACAGCTCCTTGGCAAGGGTGTGGCAGAACAGACCAACCCCGTCATTTCCGGACATGTCACTATCAGGCATGTCAATTACCGTTTTCATATAGCAATCCTTTGGCTCTGCCCTGATTTATCACTTGGGCAACTGCATCAAAAAAAGCTGTTGAGGATATAAGCCGCAATCCACAACCGGTTTGAGGGCGGCAACCTGTATAAAGCCCCTTTTGCCACAATATTTCACCCATTGGATTTACATGGGTGAGCACACCATTTTCAATATCGCGAACAAACAAACCAAAACTTCTGGTGGTTTCTAACCCGTCAGCATCTTTATACTGGCCGGTGAACTGCTTGTGATAGCGATATGGAACATTCAGACTTTCTTCCACATAATGATAAAAAGTCATACTATCTTGATCCGGTAAATCTATGACCCCAATTTTTGCATTATTACGATGCATGATACCAAAAGGGGAATCCTTGCCATAGCCGCTGTAGTTGGTCACATTTGCAAACAGCCCGGCATCTGCACCAATCACTGCAAATGAGTATATTGGATGACCGGTACGAATTGCGCCGGGCCACAGGCGACCAGCTTCGGTGAACAGCCCCATCTGGCTTACAGTGTGGTTTATGTCAAATGTAACACCATTGGGAAAATCAAAATTGAATGTTGGAAACAGCAAGGTTCCGGTTTCACCAATTGCATCCAGAAAGCTCCTGATTACCAGTTTTACATCAGGCTCAACGCCCATTTTGACCAGACGCCGCATTGTCCGACGCATACTGCTGTGAATCAACAACATGTCGCCGCGCTCAACTCCGGCATTCTTCCATTCAGATGACAGTTGCTGAATTGCTCTATCACACATTATTCGACCTCGGTTTGAGGGTTAAATGGCTGATCAGACCGGAATAATACCGGATGCTCCAAAATGTTACTGTAGATAATGGCAAAATCCGGTCAAAATCAATCTGGCTTTGTTACTGCTCAAGACTTCCCATTCATACCAGACTTTTTTCTGGTGACTGGTACAGTTGGGTGGATTTGAACCACCGACCTCCGGAGCCACAATCCGGCGCTCTAACCAACTGAGCTACAACTGCATCGTCAATCCCCGGTTCCCGGGCTTGATTTGTGCGGGCATGTTTATGCCGAAATGCAGCGCTTGGCAAGCCCGCTGTGAGGCTCTTTTATAATTTATTGCTGAACACGCAATTTGCCGCATTCTCCCTGATTTTTGTGAAAAACTGAAAACAGCCATAGACGGAAGGGGTAAAAATTGGTTAATTCTTTATTAATGATGCGGCGAAACAAGGTGGAAGGTGGCAAAACACCTTGCAATGGATGGGAGATGTCCGAAAAGTGACTGATAGCCTCGCGCCGAGTCTTGATGACCTTCTGGTGAGTGAGAATCCTGCATGGCTGTGGGATGGCGAGCGTGCGCGTATCGTCTGGGCAAATCCCCCCGGTGTCAGCTTTTTTGGCGGGGAAACCCTGTTTGACCTGCTGGATATGCTGTTTGACAGTAATGAGGCTGCCATTGCTGAAATCAGCAGGCTGACTGCTGAAATGGAGCGCCGGGAGCAGAAAAGCCGGGTTTTCAGATTTACCGGCAGTGAGAATCATGAGGCCATTGCATGTAATTGCTTTATTCACTCACTGGCTGATGGCCGCACCGGCCTTTTGGTTGTGGCATCAGGTGAAAGCAGTATCAGCGCACAATTACCCGATGAAATACAGACCAGCGCCCTGATCAACATGCCGTATCCTTGTGCCATTGTTTCAGGGAAACGGGAAGTGCTGTTTGAAAATCTGGCCATGCGGGAATTGTTTGGCGATGGGCAATATTCATTTGCCATGCTGGTTGAGAACAATGCGGAACTGGCTGGTGCTCACAAATCAGGGATAGTTCAAAAGAACCTGAAAGCTGAAACCGGCTTTGGCCAGCGCCAGCTGAAAATGCTGATTCGCCGTCTGGAAGCCAATCAGCGCCTGGTGGACAGCAATTTCATCATAACCCTGGAAGATATTACCGAACGCCGGGCGCTGGAGAGATCATTGCTGGCTGGCACGCAGGCTGAAGCACCTGTTGCCGATAAAGAAGATGATGATGTGGAAACGCGGCTTTCCAGTCTTAAACAGCAAATCGAGGATGCAGCGGCAGAAACAGAAGCTGAAGCGCAAAACCGAACTGAGGCGAAAACTGAACCCAAAGCTGATGAAACCGCAGAAACAGAAGATAAAAGCGGTGACAAGCAGGATGCAGGAGATGCAACACCGGTCAGGAATGTTCCTGAAATTGTCTCAAAAACCCTTAACGCCCTGCCCCAGCCACTGATCATATATAATGAAGACCGGCAGGTTCTGTTTGCCAACAAGGCTACTCTTGATCTGCTGGGCGCCAAAGACTGGCAGATGCTCAACACCCATTCAACCATAGGCGATGCGCTGGGAGCGCTTGAGGGTGAAGACGGGTCGATTTCACTGTTCGGGCTGGATGATGAAGTCTATGATTTTGATGTCAATATATCGACTTTCCCGTGGGAGGGCGGTCCGGTGTTTCAGGCCACCTTGTCACTGAATGATCCGCCTGCATCGCAAGACAACAAGGAACCGGAAGTTACTTCGCCGGCTTCGCAAAAAAAAACAACTAAATTTGCACCACTGAAACTGGTGGCTAATAACAAGCAGCCAATAGTTAAAAGTGAGCCTGTCATCGGCCCGGATGATGAAGAATTACGCGCCATTCTGGACACTGCCAGCGATGGCATTATTACGCTTGACCATAATGGCAGAATTTGCAGTTTTTCCGCCGGTGCCGAAGCGCTGTTCGGGGTTGAAGCCGGCAAGGTTGCATCAACCGAATTTGCCGGGTTGATGACAAAGGACAGCGCCAGCCTGATAAGGCAATATCTGTCAAACCTTGGCGAAGGTGGTATTGCTTCAGTGTTCAATGACGGGCTTGAGGTTGAGGCTGAAGTTCAGGGCGGAATATTGCCCCTGTTCATTACCATAGGAAGACTTGGCACCAGCAAATCTGCAACCAACCTCAAAAGGGGCGGTAGTGCAGCCTATTGTGTGGTAGTGCACGACATAACCCAATGGAAAAAAACCGAAGCTGAATTGCGCGAGGCCAAGGAAAAGGCCGAGCAATCCAGCCTTAGAAAATCAGAATTTCTGGCAAATGTCTCACATGAGCTGAGAACTCCGCTTAATGCCATTATGGGCTTTTCCGAAGTTATGCGTTCTGAGCGTTTCGGCCAGATCAACAATCCCAGATATATGGGATATGTAAATGATATCCACACCAGCGGTGAACATCTGTTATCGCTGATCAATGATTTGCTTGATCTGTCAAAGGTTGAAGCGGGCAAGCTGGAGCTTAATTTCACCTCGATCAATCTTTTGAATATTATTGATGATGCCATTAATTCAGTCAGTGATCTGGCCACCGGCAACCGGGTGATAATTCGCAAATCAGTCAGCGGCAAGCTGCCAAATGTGGTGGCTGATCAGCGCTCGATGAAACAGATCTTGCTGAACCTGTTATCCAATGCTGCCAAATTCACCGGACCGGGCGGGCAGGTTGTGGTATCGGCCAAGGTGAAGGAAAATGGTGAACTGACGCTGACCATAAAGGATACCGGACCGGGAATGAATGAGGCTGAAGTCAACCGGGCACTGAAACCGTTTGAACAGCTTGACAGCAAGACCGATTTTGGTTCGCGCGGCACCGGGCTGGGCCTGCCATTGACCAAGGCCCTTACCGAGGCCAATCGCGCCAGCTTCAAGATCAAGAGTACTCCGGGCAAGGGAACCAGAATCTCAATCACTTTCCCGACAACCAGGGTTCTGGCCGAATAGGGCCGGTGCGACAGTCGCAATGCAGATTTCAGGTCAGCAAGGTTTGACTTGCGCGGCAAATTCAATCATTCATAAGCTTCTTTTTTCAAGAGAGTCCTTTTCTTTATGAAACTGTTCAAGAAATTCCTGATTGGCCTGTTCCTGTTTCTGGTAAGTTTGCTGGTGATTTCATTTGTGCTGCCTGCAAGCGTTTCGGTATCGCGCAGCATTGTCATCAATGCCGGGCCTGAAAAAGTTTTCCCGCAGATAAACAATCTGAAAAATTTCCAGAAATGGTCACCATGGGACAAGCGCGACCCGGGTATCAAGCTGGTATTTTCTGGCCCCGAACAGGGTGTCGGGCAAAAAATATCATGGGTCAGCGTCAAGGACGATGTCAGTATGGGAACCCAGATCATTACTGCATCTAAAGCCAATAGCAAGGTTGATACCGAGCTTGATTTTGGCGATATGGGCAAGGCAACCACAATGTTTACGCTGACCTCTGAAAAAGGCGGCACACAGGTTACCTGGAAATTTTATACCGAGTTTGGTCAAAACCCGCTGGGGCGATGGGCCGGGATATTCTTTGATTCCATGCTGGGAAAGAATTTTGAAAAAGGGCTGGAAAAGCTGAAAGCAATCGCGGAAAAATAATCAGTCCAGCAGTTTTTTTGCCATGCACAATCTTGGCTCGACAGTAAAGCCGAGATTTTCATAAAATCCGCGCACCTTTTCATTTTCCGCCCGCACCAGCAGGTTAAGCTTCCAGATGCCGCGATCTTTCAACCAGTTCTCTGCTGCCTGCATCAGCTGTTTGCCATAGCCTTTACCCTGGGCATCAGGATGCACACTGACATAATAGACAACACCGCGATGCCCGTCATGACCGACCATGACGCTGGCAATGATGGCGCCATTTTCCTCAGCAATCAGAATATCGCTGGCTTCACCTGATGCGGCAAATTCAATGTCCTTTTGTGGTTCGTTCCATGGCCTGACCAGACCGCAGGCTTCCCACAAAGCCTCCAGTTCTGCTTCCTGACCATCTTCAAGTTTTTGGAATTTGAGTTTGTTGCTCATAGCATTTTCCCCGGATTGAGAATGTTCTCAGGATCAAGTGCAGTTTTCATTTTACGCATCAGTGCCAGTTCAACCGGGGTTTTGATTTGTGGCATGAGATCGCGTTTCAACTGGCCGATACCATGTTCGGCACTGACCGAGCCACCCATATCCAGCACGATTGCATGCACAACCGCATTTACCTCAGCCCAGCGTGACAGAAATTCGGATTTGTCAGCCCCTACCGGCTGGGTGATGTTGAAATGAATATTGCCATCCCCGACATGGCCGAATGGAACCGGACGGGCACCGGGAATGAGATCAGTTACCGCTTTTGTAGCGCGGGCCAGAAATTCCGGGGTACGATGAACTGGAACTGCAATGTCATGCTTGATCGAGCCGCCTTCTGGTGACTGGCTTTCCGAGATTAGTTCGCGCAGTTTCCACAGTTCAATTGCCTGAGTCTCAGACTGGGCCAGCACCGCATCTGTAATAATATCAGCCTCAAAAGCCTTTTCCAGCAGATTTTCCATATCGAACGGTTCGGCAGTCGAGATTTCAAGCAGTGCATACCATGCAGAAGGCTCGGCCATCGGGTCACGCATATTCTGATATTTGCAGACCAGATCAAGCGCGATGCGCGGCATCAGTTCGATGGATGTTACCCGCCCGCCGCTGATCTTCTGGGCCAGCTGCAACAATTGCAGGGCCTTGTCGGGTTCGGTGATGGCGCAATAGGCAGTTGCCTTGTGGTTGGGGATTTCAAACAGTTTCAGCGTCGCTGCGGTGATTATGCCCAATATGCCTTCAGAACCGATAAACAGGTTTTTCAGGTCAATGCCGGTATTGTTCTTGCGCAAACTGTTCAGCCCGTTCAGCACCTGTCCATCAGCCAGAACCACTTCCAGCCCCAGACAAAGATCGCGCATATTGCCATAGGCGACAACATTGACCCCGCCGGCATTGGTTGCCAGATTGCCGCCAATCATGCACGAACCTTCAGAGGCCAGCGACAGCGGAAACAGCTTGCCGGCTTCAAGCGCAGCATTTTGGGCATTGAGCAGGGTAACGCCTGCCTCAACAATCATGGCATTTTCATCCGGTGAAACCTGCCGCACCCTGTTCAGACGTTCCAGTGACAGAATAATCTGAGCGCCAGAAGCATCTGGAACCTGCCCGCCAACCACACCGGTATTGCCCCCTTGCGGCACAATTGCGGTTCCGGTTTCACTGGCCAGTTTTAGGATTGCCGATACTTCATCCACCGAGCCGGGTTTCAGCACCATGGCGGCTATCCCGTGAAACTTTTTGCGCGGTTCATCCAGATAGCGCCCCATATCTGCCCGGTCAAAAATGGCATATTTGTCACCGGTGATTTTGGCGAAATGGTTAAGCAAAGCAGCGTTTGGTTTCTTGAATTTGGTCATGGGATGGGAAACTATAGGATTGGAGAATATGGTCAAGCCCGTTGTTGATCACGCCCATTGCCTTCTCCCCTCGTGGGAGAAGGTGGCAAAGACACTGGAGGTGGCTTTGACGGATGAGGGGGCGGGACGCAAGGGTAAGATGAGTTTTGATAATCGGGGTTGTCACCCCGCCCCCTCATCCGCCCTGCCGGGCACCTTCTCCCGCAAGGGGAGAAGGGAATGGAACTAATCGCGGTTGGCAGCGGCGCGGTGGAGGCGGTCGTTTATGGCTTCGCCGAGGCCGGTTGTGGGGATGGGGGCGACGGCTATGGCGGTGGCGATTGTTTTATCCAGTTGGTGCAGCATTTTGAACAGGTTGGCGGCAGCTTCGGTCAGATCGCCGGAAGGCGAGAGGTTTGGTGCTGGC
>JALXCV010000157.1 GCA_026990765.1 Hyphomicrobiales bacterium
CGATACATCACCTCACCTGTCTCAGCAATTTTCACCTCAATCCCGTCCAGAGGTTTTCCCACCGTATCAGCATATATCTCGGCATCAGGCTGATTGGTAATGTAAACTCCCGCTTCAGTCTGGCCATAAAGCTGCTTGAGATTGATACCCAGCGACCGGAAATATTTGAAAATTTCCGGGCCAATGGCTTCCCCGGCTGTATAGGCAACTCTGACCTTGGACAAACCATAGCGGTTCTTCAAAGGCCCATACACCATAAACTCACCCAGCAGATACATCAGTCGTTCTTTCAGACCAACAGGTTTGCCATCAAGGATTCTTTCCCCTGTACCCTTTGCCACTTCAAGAAAATAATGAAACATCTTCTTTTTCAGCTTGCTGGCATCTTCCATCGAAACCATGGTCTGGGTTATGATGTTTTCATAAATTCTGGGTGGAGCAAATGCGTAGGTAGTACCGATTTCCCGCCGGTCGGCAACTACGGTTTCCGGGCTTTCAGGGCAGCACACGCAATATCCGGCCTTGTATGACTGGGCATAGGAAAACACATGATCCCCAACCCATGCCATTGGCAGATAGGCAATTACCGTTTCATTCTCATCCAGATTGTCAAACTTGTTGGCCGCACCTGCCACCCAGATCATGCTTTGCATGGTCAGCACAACCCCCTTGGGCTTGCCGGTGGTGCCTGATGTGTAGAGCATGATTGCAGTATCTTCAGATGAGCCTTTGGCTACAGTCTTGAGCCAGGCATCATCACTTTTGCCATCATCCATGGCCTGGACCTGCTCAAACGAATAAAGCCCGTCAACCTCATATTTGGCCATGCCGCGCGGGTCGTCATAGATGATGGTTTTTATCTTGTCATTGGTTTCCCTGATCTCCAGAATCTTGTCGACCTGTTCCTGATCTTCAACAATGGCAGCAACCACGCTTGCATGGTCAAGCACAAATCCCATCTCTTCGGCTACAGAATCCTGATAGACCGGTATGGGAATGCCGCCCAGCGCCTGAATGGCACACATGGACCAGTATAGTCGCGGCCTGTTATCCCCAACAATGGCAATCTTGTCACCATGTTTGAAACCGATTTTCGACAGACCAATAGAGAATTTGCGAATCTCTTTGAGCATCTGCGCCCAGGTCCAGCTTTGCCAGATACCAAGATCTTTCTCACGCATTGCCGGGCGGTCTGCAAAGATACTGGCATTGCGCAGCAACAGTTTTGGAAAGGTGTCTTCACCCCCTACTGACGCGTTTACAGCCACGTTAGCATTTCCTCCCTAACTTGTGTTTATTCGCCTCTTGATGGGCATTTTTCTTATTCAGGAAGCCAACTTAGTCAGGGATGGCAGGGTTTTGCAAGATTTTTCTATTCAATATTGAGAATAGTTATCCAGAAGTCTTAAACATCAAGGCCAATAAGATTTGCAACTTCATCCATGGATTGGGCTATTTCAGCACCAGAATTTACTAAAATTTCTGTATTTGTAAACGGATCAGTAAAGGCTCTTGCGCTTTTGCTGTCATTCCAGCAAATTTTCTATTTCAGCAAAACTTGCAGCATTTCGGGCAAAGGTAAATGTACCTTTTTCTAGCATTTCGCGACCAGCCCTTATCAAGCCGCCAAAGGCCAGTCGCGACAAGGCTGATCCAACCGATACCCGCTTGACCCCTGCATCGCGCAATTCAGCAAGTGAAAGGGTTACACCATCAAGCCCCATAACCACATTAACCGGCTTTTCCAGCGCCTCACATACGCTTGCGATCATCGCAATATCTTTAAGTCCAGGTGCATATAAAACATCTGCACCGGCAGCTTCATATGCCTGCAGGCGCTTGATAGTATCATCCAGCAGCGGTCTTTCATGCAGAAAATTTTCGCATCTGGCAGTCAGCACGAAATCAAATGATAATTCGCGCACTGCTTCAACCGCTGCAGCAACCCGCTCCACTGCCAGATTGAAATCATAAATAGGATCGCCAAGCCGCCCGGTATGGTCTTCAATCGACCCGCCAACTACCCCGGTCGGGGCCACCAGCGCAATGGTTTCAGCAACATCTTCAGGGCTGTCACCAAATCCCATTTCCAGATCAGCCGATACGGGTATGTCAACCGCACTGGCAATTTCATAACAATGCTCCAGCACATCACGATTGCTGGTAAAACCTTCCGGCACGCCCATAACATGCGCATGCCCGGCACTGGTGGTTGCCAAAGCCTCAAATCCCAATGATTGCAATATTCTGGCCGAACCTGCATCCCACGGATTGGGAATAATAAACGCCCCGTCGCGCTCATGCAGCTTGCGAAAAACTTTTGCCTTTGAAGCCTGTTCCATAATCGCCCATCAATCCCCTGTTATCAGAACCCGAAAAACACCATATCCAGTGCCTGTGTTATTTCATCGTGATAAGTGCTGAGATCAGCCACCTGATCACCAAGAATCACGGCTGGCACTGACGCCATGAACTGGGTTGCCATTACCAGTTTTCTACCTGAAAGTTCAAAAACCGGATTAAGTCTTTTAGCCGGGACCCCCATTTTTTGAACATCAATCAAGGGCACAACAATTCTGGTATTGAGACCATCCAGCAAATCATTCTGCACATCCAGCAACAAACCACCATTATCCCGGCTGGAATAAACCATGAATCTGGACATCAAAACTGCCTGTATCGTGCAAGGGGCAGACCATTTGCATCAATATACGCATTGGAACATTCAATCGCCTGCCGGTTTTCTGCCAGCCATTTTTCCCGCATTGCTGCTGATACTGCCTGCACCAATCCAGCTTCTGCTGCAGATGAAAGATTAACTCCCAGTTCCCGCGCTTTAATCAGCAGATCGGCATCAATGGTCAGGTTGGTTGCTCTTTTTTGCTTTTTTGACAGATGTAGTTGCATGCTTTATCCTTTATGCGCATAATTTACGCACATAAACAGCAAGTGTCAATCACTCCGCCGCCATAGCATCAACAACCTTTTGGCTACCCGACCTGTAAGCTTTCAGCAATTCAGCCTGTCTGGTCATTGCCTTTGCTGCATGCTGGTCCCTGATATGACCATAGCCGCGAATATGCTCAGGAATGCTGGCAATCTCGACTGCCAGATCAATATTCTTTACCGACAGAGTGTTCAGCAATTGATCGATCACAGCACGATATTCATCAACCCTTGCCCGTTCTTCCTTATGTCCAAAAACATCGAAAATTGTTCCGCGCAGAAACCTCATCCTGGCCAGCAAGGCAAAAACCCTTGCCATCCACTGGCCATATGCAGACTTGCGCGGCAGGCCGCTATCGGCATCCTTACTGGCCAGAATCGGTGACGCCAGATGATATTGCAATTTGTAGTCTCCGGTAAATCTGGCAGCCACGGCCTTGTCAAACCAGCCATTGGAGTACAGCCGTGATACTTCAAATTCATCCTTGAACGCCATCAGCTTGAACAGATAGCGCGCCACTGCACGGCTCAAAAGCTTGTCCTGCAGTCCCAAATCAGCTTCGACCTGCCGTACCTTGTTGACAAACCGACGGTATTTCTCGCCATAGGCATTATTTTGATACTCGCAAAGAAATTCGGCCCGCTCATTCACCATCTGGTCGAGATTTAAGAATTTTACCTGTTTTTCAGCCCCGATAATTTTTTCAACTGCAGCCAGATCATGCGCTGCCCGTCGGCCCCAGGCAAAGGCTTTCTGATTCATCTCAACCGCCACACCATTAAGCTCTATTGCCCGCTCAATAGCCCCTGCAGATACCGGCACCAACCCCTTTTGATACGCATAGCCAAGGGTAAACAGATTGGCCGCTATTGAATTGCCCAACAATGCTGTTGCAATCCTGGTAGCATCAACAAAATGCACCTGGTCAGAACTCATGCGGGCCTGCAACTGCAGCCGCATTGCATCTGCCGGCAGATTAAAATCTGCATCTGTTGCAAATTGTGCCGGCATCACCTCAAAATCATTGATCACTGCATGGGTGCGCCCCTGTGATACCCGCGACAGATTTCGCTCTGATGCAGATGTCACCAGATCACAGCCAAGCACCAGATCGGTTGCACCGGCTGCCAGCCGGATGGTTGAAATATCTTCAGGGCGCGCGGCAATTTTCAGATGGGTCACAACCGCACCATTCTTCTGGGCCAGCCCCGCCATATCGATAATACCGGCGCCCTTGCCTTCAACCCGCGCTGCCATGCCCAGCAACTGCCCGATGGTCACCACCCCGGTGCCACCAATCCCGGTAACCAATATTGACCATGGCGTTTCAAGTGAGGGCAATTGCGGCTCGTCAATTTCCCCAAACTCATCACCAGATATGTTGCGCTCGGCCCTTTGTTTCAGCTTGCCCCCCCTGACAGTAACAAAGCTGGGGCAGAAACCCTTGACGCAGGAAAAATCCTTGTTGCACATATCCTGATCAATCTGCCTTTTGCGGCCAAATTCGGTTTCCACCGGGGTAATGGCCACACAATTTGACTGAACCCCGCAATCACCACAGCCTTCACATACCAGCTCATTGATGAACAAACGCTCATCTGGATCAGGATATAGCCCGCGCTTGCGGCGTCGGCGCTTTTCTGCTGCACATGTCTGGTCATAGATCAGAACCGATGTGCCCTTGACCTGCATAAGCTGTTTTTGAACTGCATTTAGATCATCACGGTGATTGAAACTGACATTTGGTGGGAAATCATGGGCTGAATATTTGCCCGGTTCATCTGATACAATGGCAATCCGCTCCACCCCTTCAGCACGCACCTGCCGGGCAATCTTTGGAACACTCAATCCGCCATCATGGGCCTGACCACCGGTCATGGCCACCGCATCATTATACAAGACCTTGTAGGTAATATTCACCCCCGATGCCACTGCCGCACGAATGGCCAGTGACCCGGAGTGATTATAGGTTCCATCGCCAATATTCTGGAATATATGTTCACGGGTGGAAAATGGTGCCTCACCAAACCAGTTGGCCCCCTCACCGCCCATATGGGTTGCCCCTTCAGTTCGCCGCCCCGGCACTGCCTGAGCCATCCAGTGACAGCCAATACCGGCATAAGCACGCCCGCCCTCAGGCACTTTTGTCGATGTATTATGCGGGCATCCGGCGCAGAAATAAGGCACACGCGCCGCCAGATCAGGCGTATTGCGCACCAACCCCTGCACCTGCCTGACAGCCTGCAACTTTGCCTTTACATCATCATCAGCATGGATTTTTAAAATCCTCTCAGCCAGCACAATTGCTATTTCATTTGGCTCAAGCGTCCGAAATGCCGGGAACAGGATCAAGCCTGCCTCATCGCGCTTGCCGATAATTGCGGGTGCTTCATTTGCATCATAAAGCTGCTCGCGAATCTGGGTTTCCAGCAGCGAGCGTTTTTCCTCAACCACAATAATCAGATCCAGACCGCGGGCAAAATCTGCAATAATCACCGGATCAAGCGGCCAGACCATGGCGATTTTCAACAGTCTGACACCAAGCTTTCCAGCCCTTTCCTCATCAATCCCCAGATCAGACAGGGCCTGGCGCACATCCAGCCATGATTTGCCGGTAGACACCACGCCAATTCGCGCCTTGTCACCCCCTGACATGATAATCTGATCAAGATTGTTGGCGCGGGCAAATGCGGTGGCCGCAAAGCGCTTGTGCGTATGCAGCCGCACTTCCATTTCATGGCGGTCATCACTGGCGCGAATATTAAGACCACCCGGCGGCATGGCAAAATCTTCCGGCAGCCTGATCTTTATCCGGTCAACAGAACCATCAACAATTGCCGTTGCCTCAATATTGTCATGCACTGCTTTCAGCCCAACCCAGCAACCGCAAAAACGCGACAGGGCAAAGCCGTAAATGCCATAATCAAGAATTTCCTGAACGCCCGCCGGATTAAGTATCGGCATCATGGCATCCATCAGGGCAAATTCAGACTGGTGCGGCACGGTCGAGCTTTCAGCAGCATGATCATCACCGGTTATGGCCAGCACCCCGCCATATTTCGAAGTCCCGGCTGAATTGGCATGCCGGAATACATCACCTGAACGGTCAACCCCCGGCCCCTTGCCATACCAGATGCCAAATACCCCGTCACCCTTGCCTTCCCCGCGCATTTCTGCCTGCTGGGTTCCCCATATGGCGGTAGCTGCCAGATCTTCATTCAGTCCGGGTTGAAAAATCACATTGCTGGCAGCAATATATCTGGCCGCCCGCTCAAACTGCTGGTCCAGCCCGCCAACCGGTGAACCGCGATAGCCGGTAACAAACCCGCCAGTATTCAGCCCCTGTTTCTCATCGCGGGCATGCTGCATGATCGTTAAACGCACAACTGCCTGGGTGCCGGTCAGAAAAATCTCGTTTTTGGAGAGATCATATTTATCGTCAAGACTTACATCTCGATATGTCATTCTCACCATTCCTTTGTTTCCCTGCTGGGAAAGTCCATTTAGGTAAGCAATACTGACATATTATCTGATAAATTACAAATCAAAAGAATGTAATAATGCCAGCCGCAAAGGCCAGCATATATCACACAGTGTATAGGGGAGAAAAGTTTCTTTATAAAATCAGGGGGGCTTTACAAATCAAGCGCAACAACTGCATCCACAACCACAATAGAGCCATCAGCCAGCCGCAGGCCTTTTGCAACTTTCAGATGCTCAGAAGCATCATATTCATTGCCACGACGGTCAATAAACCGGGCATTGCGCAGCTGTTCCAGCTTCAAATAGCGTTTGGTAACCGTGCTTGAGCGACCATCGCCCGGGTCATGCAGAACCACATAATCACGGTCAACATTGCCATCTTCATCAACTCCGAAACCGACAACGGTTACGAAATGTCCACCGGTACGCACCAGATCGCCAGCACTGTCCCCTTCGCTATAAAATCCCAGTGACAAAAACACGGCTGAACCTGAAGCAAATTTGTTCTGAATCGAATCAATATCAGGCGCTCCGATTTCCACCCGGCCATATTTCCTTGGCATTTGCCAGCGAGAACGCCAGGTGATTCTTGATGAATATCCAGCATCAGAAATGAAATTGGCCAGCCCTTGCATGAATTTGACATGCGTGGTGCCACCCTTGGGGGCGGTAGACATATAACGGTCTTGGCCAAGCTTGAGAGCAACCTTGGCCACTTTTTCAGTCATTGACAGACCCTGCACCGGCAACAGGTCGGAATAGCCGCGCTCTTCGGCATACCAGACCAGCGCATTGGCGGTTGCCACCGGCACACAATAATGAGTGCCACCACCTGGCAGACCAAGAGCCGGGTCAGTCTGGGCAAAATCAGGAAACTGATCCATGCGCGATGTATCATAAGATGCTGCATAGGCATGACCTGAAAGCAACAGCATCAAGGTCAGCATTATCAATATGATAGTGTTGACCGGAACATTGCGTATAGAATGTCCGTAACGCATATTTTCAAGATGAAACATGGCAATTCCCCTTATACTAACTCTCATCAAGATCATGATAGCAATCAGGGTTAAAATTGCGGTTAAGGAGATAGTTAAAATTTTAACTATTCAGCCCATCGACCACATATGCCCGCCATCAACCACTATGGTTGATCCGGTCATGAAGCCAGATGCTTTTTCACTGGCCAGCAGCATCAAACTTGCATCCAGATCTTCCGGTGAGCCAATCCGGCGCTGTGGTATTTGTCTGACCAGTGGGCCAGATTTTTCAGAGGCAAAGAATTCTTCATTGATTTCGGTTCGGATATATCCCGGTGCAATTGCATTCACCCTGATATTGTGGCGGGCATATTCCACCGCCAGTGCCTTGGTGATCTGAACTACACCGGCCTTGGCCACTGCATAGGCCGACAGGCTTTGCGCCACCTGAAATCCCAATATGGAGGCAATATTGATGATAGAACCGGGCTTTCCGGCCTTGATGAGCCTTCGCGCAGCTTCCTGCGAAGCCCGCCACACCGCATCAAGATTGACATCCATCACCCGGCGCCAATCGGCATCACTCATATCAACAGCGTTTTTCTGACCCGATATTCCCGCATTATTGACCAGCAAAGTGACCGTACCAAAAGACTTTTCAGCCTGATCAAAAGCCTCACTGATCGCATCTTTACCGGTCACATCAAGTTCAACACAATGCGCCACACCGCCAGCAGCTTCAATTACTGTCTGTAATTGAGCAAGCCGCTCGCTTCGCCTTGCCGCCAGCACCACTTTGGCGCCCTGCCCGGCCAGCACTTCACCAAACCGCCAGCCAAGCCCTGATGAAGCCCCGGTAACCAGTGCAACCTGGCCATCAAGGTCAAACAGTTCTTCAGCCAGCGACATACTCTAATTCGCCGGTAGCAGACTTGGCAGGTAAGTGGTTATTATCGGGAAGTTCCACAATAACAGCAGGCCAATCACCTGAATGATCACAAACGGCGCCACCCCCTTGTAGATATCCACCGTGGTCACCGATGGCGGTGCCACCCCTCGCAGATAGAACAGGGCAAACCCGAATGGTGGAGTAATAAATGATGTCTGCAGATTGACCGCAATCAGGATTGTTATCCATTCCGGTGGCATGATGTTTGGGTCAGCCGCATAAATAACCGGCCCGACAATCGGTATCACAATGAAAATGATTTCGATAAAATCAAGCACAAACCCCAAAAAGAACAACACGATCATGACCACAATCAGCAATTGATGCGGGTCTTCAAATGATTTGAGGAAACTCTGTATATAATGTTCACCGCCAAAGGAGCGAATGGTAAGGCTCAAAAACAGCGAACCGATCAGGATCATGAACACCATGGAAGTAACCTTGGTGGTTTCCTGAATAATACCATTCATGATTTTTTCCCGCACCAATATCCAGCAAGAATAAATCAGACCGAAAAATGCGACATGATAGGCGGCAATCGCAGCATATATTGCCATTTTATTATCAAACGCAATGGTCTTCATCGACATGCGAAGATCAAAATTACCCCGCAACAGCAACAATACGATTACTGCCAGAGCCGCCCAGATTACAATCTTGCTCTTGCTGCCGGCATCTTGCATCTTGCGACTTGCCGCCAGCATTATTGCCCCGGCTGCACCAAGCGATGCCGCAGCTGTCGGATTGGTCACACCACCAAGAATCGAGCCGAGCACGGCAACTATCAAAACCACTGGCGGGGATACAACCCGCAAGGATTCCACTTCCATCAGTCGGGGAATGGCATGTTTCAAACCATATATGACAAGAAGTGATGGCAGTAGGAAAAATACAAACCTCACCCCACCGCTTGCATCACCTGGAACTAACAGCCAGTCAATAATGAAAATCATGGCAATCCCGATAAGGCCGCCATAAATTGGCTCACGATTATATCCAGGACGAAGAGCCAGCGCAAAAGTCAGCAAAAACCCGGCCAGCACCAAAATCCCCATCAATCCACCAGTGATAGGTCCATAGGTGATGGTTTCGCCAACCTTTATCGCACCAATCATATTTGCCTGGGAAAGCCATATCCACAAACCGACCATCACCAGCAGCGGGACAAAAATGGCTGCAGTGAGGTAAAACGGATTATTGCGGTAATATTTCAAAAGGCCATAACCATCAGGTGCGCCCAGATCAACCGGCGGTGCCTGATCACGTTTCACAAAGGCAAACCCCAAAGCATATAACGCATACAGACTCGCCAGGAAGATACCGGGAATAAAGGCCGCCTTGAACAGGGTGCCGGTTGACAGAACTGCTGGTTCTCCCAGCATCTCCATAACTGTCACACCTTTTTCAGCCGCCCGGCTTTCCTGCCCGATTGCATACATGTCACCCACGATTGATCCCAAAAGCACAATCACGATTGACGGCGGAATAATCTGTCCAAGTGTGCCCGATGTAGCAATAATCCCGGTAGATAATTGTTTAGAATATCCATGTTTGAGCATGGTCGGCAGTGCTATCAGCCCCATGGTCACCACGGTTGCCCCGACAATACCGGTAGAAGCTGCCAGCAGGGTTCCAACCATGACTACGGAAATCGCCAGCCCGCCGGGAAGCGTTCCAAACAGCTTGGCCATGGTAGTCAACAGATCTTCGGCAATATTGGAG
>JALXCV010000158.1 GCA_026990765.1 Hyphomicrobiales bacterium
ATATTGCAGTCGGCAATCTCATTGATCACAATGTTGATGATGAAAGACTGGTTACTTTTCTTGATGATCCTGATGCCGATATCAGAGCTTTGGTGTTGAGCTATATTGGCAATAAACACCGGGACAAGGTTGTGGAAATGCTGAGTGATCGCTCCCCGGTGGTCAAGCAGGCGGCTTTTCGGGTAATTGCCAGTTATCCCGAAATTTTTGAAAAAGAAGGGTTTTCTGAAATTGTCAGGAATGCAATTGCCGGAGTGCCGCAAACAGCTGGCGATGCGGCAGTTGCATGGGCAGCTCTTATCGGAGAGCCAGCCGCCAAAAGCCTTGGCGCAGCATTACAGGATCCCAAACAGCCGCAGGATTTTCGCATTGGGCTTATTGAAGCCTTGAGCTTGCTGGGTGATGCCGGTTTTGCATGGCTGGCTGAAGCTGCCGGAGACAAGAACCGGCAGATACGTTTGACCGCTCTTACAGCCATCGCCGAAATAGCCAAAGAGGGTGACTGGCCCAACAAGGCCAGCGAAGCACTGTTTGCGGCACTTAATGGTGATCTGGTGGAAGAGGTTGAAGAAGAGCTGGGGGATGAAGAAGAATTAGAAGCTGACGCTGAAGTTGAAGCACAAGCTGAAGCAGATGATGATGAACTGGCTGAAGCAGATCAGGATGAAAATGAGGGTGAAGCAGTCTCAACCCTTGATCAATTGCTCAAACATGGTGTGAACGACACATTGCCAGATAATGGTGATGAAGAAGAACCAGAACCGGTTGAACTGACCGAGGAAGACAAAAAGTTTCTTGAACTGTCTGAACAACGGGCAATGAAGAAGGGCAAGGTATCTCTGGAAGTCAAGGTTGCTCCACATCAGGATGTTAGACGGTTTGCAGCCACATTGCTGGGTGATTTTGGCCAGCCCGAAGTCCCCGGATTGCTGGCTGCTGCCATGAAAGAAGGTGATGATGAACTCAAACATTGCTGCCTTGAAAGCCTGTCGGTGATCGGAACAAATGGATATAGCCTTGGGCAAGACATATTTGAGGCCATTAAATCCGAAGCTCTTAGCGATGACCGAAATATGCGTATGCTTGCGGTTCGCTGTCTTGGGTTTATGCAGGGTAGTGAAGTTGAAGATACCATTGCCGGCTTATGCAATGATGATGATGTGCATGTAAGGCTGGAAGCTGTCCGTTCTATCGGAATGAAGCAGGGGCATGATGATATATTGCTTGATGCACTTAAAGACACATATCCAGGGGTTAGAACAAATGCTGGAAAAGCCCTGGCAAAACAGCAGCGTTGCATGGATGAGCTGATTGCATTGACCCTGAAATATGATGGAATGCACAAGGATGAAATGGTTGAGCTGTTCAAGCAGTGGGATCGTCAGCAAGCGGCAGAAAAATATTTGAATATAATAGAAAATGAGGATCAAAAACGCGTCTGGGTGGTGGCAATTCAGGCGCTGGGTGACCTTGTTGGCTCATTTTCTGAAGAAGAGATTCAGGCTGTTGCCTGATTATAACCAAAGCAAACTTAAAGGTGCTTAAAATGAAAAAACTGATGACAGGAATTATCTGTGCAGCTGCTATCGTTGGATATACCGGCTCTGCTGTTGCAGGAAAATACAAGGAAGTTGAAGTCAAGGATGGTGGATCAATTTCTGGTATGGTTAAAGCTGGCAAGGCTGAAGCCAAAACCAAGGATTATACCATATCCAAGGATCCAAAAATCTGCGGTGAAGGCACCCGCAATGTGAAGCTGGTTGATATTGAAAATGGTGTCGTCAAGAATTCTGTTGTTTATCTGTATAAGGTAAAACAGGGCAAGGCTTTTCCTGATGCTCTGAAAAAAGTCGAGATTAATCAGAAAAAATGTGAATTTGTCCCTGCTTTTTCAGTTATGGCCAATGGTGGCGAAATGACAGCTGTCAATTCAGATGCCACTTTGCACAATATTCACACTTATGAACTGATTGGACGGGCGCGCCGTACCATAATGAATGTGTCCCAGCCCAATACTGGTGACAAGGTGACGAAAAAGGTCAAGGCACGTAAAGGTGTTGGCATGAAAATCGAATGTGATGCACATGATTTCATGCACGCCTATATGTTCATTGCGCCAAATCCTTATTATGCGGTTGTGGATGACAAAGGTGCTTTCAAGATCGACAATATTCCTGCCGGGAAATACAAGGTTCGCTTGTGGCATGGCTTCCTTGGTGAAGTAAAAGCTGGCAAGGTTGAAGTAAAAGCTGGTGCTAATACCAAGCTTGATCTTTCATTCTGATTAACTGAACAAGCTTGTGGCTCTCTTGACGCTATATCGGCAGGGGGGCCACATTCGTTATATGGTCTGGATATATCACTGACAGGATGTTTGAGTAAAACAGGCTTTTCAAACTGGGAGTTACCGGCAATGTCTCAAAAACGCAAACTCAATGCTTTTCACGTATTTGTCCTGGCTGGTGCTGCGGTTAATGTGGCGGTTGTTACGCTGATCTTTGGATACTGGGTTTTATACGGATGAAATGGGTTGCAGCATTTCTGGCTGCCGGATTGATTGGCATGTCCGGCAACACTGATGATATGGTGTTTGTAAAGGGCGGGCCGGCTGAGCTTGGTGCGCCCGACAGGAATTCACTTAATGGCCCGGCAATCTATCAGATAGACAGTTTTTATATTGACCGGCATGAAGTGACCAATGCGGAATATAAAGAATTTGTAAAAGCCACCGGCCATGAGCCATCGGCATTTGCTGATGATGGTGATTTCAACCGGGACAACCAGCCGGTTACAGGTGTTACCTGGGATGATGCCAACAGCTATTGCAAATGGGCGGGCAAACGGCTTCCCGGTGAAGCTGAATGGGAAAAGGCAGCGCGCAGTGGCGATGGCCGACTATATCCATGGGGCAACAGGTTCAATGCTGGTTTTGCATATCTTTCAGGCGAAGCTCCGATTGAACTGGCAGACTACCCGCCAGAAGATGTAACGCCAGATGGAATTACAGGAATGGCAGGTGGTGTGTCTGAATGGGTCAGGGATGTACAGATTGCCTCTGGCGGTGTTTGCGGGCGCGGCATGTCTTACCAGCCAGGATATGTCAGCAATGACCGGTCAGTATTTGAAACCCTGCTCAAAGGCGGCGGTAATCTGACAACATTTGCTCCAGCCTGTACGGTTGGCGAGCAGAAAATATCACCGCAGGTGGTGGCCAAAAACCAGCAATTGTCGCGGCAACTGGCTATGATCGGCCGGAAGGACTGGGGCATGCAGAAATGTGCGCATATAAAGGGCAACAGTTTTAACGGTCTTGAGCATATGACAAAACTGACAAACCGCATGTGGGATTATACAGACAGCTATGCCGAATTTGTCGGTTTTCGCTGTGCAAAATCAGCCAATTGAAGATGAGTGAAGCCATGTCAACAACGATGATAAAGGAGGTTGCACCTGCAAGGGCAACTGAAAATACAGCACCGGTTTCATTCAAACGAATTCTGGTGGCGCTTGACCAGTCAGATTTTGCAAATCATGCGGTGGTTGAAGCTGCAAGGCTGACGAAACCAGTTGCAGGCACCATTACCGGTATTCATGTCTATGCTGCCAAATTGCATGACCGCCGGTTCAAACAGATGGAAGGTGGATTGCCGGAGCGGTATCGCTATGAAACCGAGATGGAACATCAGCGCGATGTGCATGAAGACCTGATTGGCAAGGGGTTGGGGATCATTTCTGATTCATATCACGATAATGCGCAACTGACCTGTAAAGCCAATGGCGTTGATTTCAAACGTCTCAGCCCGGAAGGCAAGAATTACAGTGCCCTGATCAAGGCAGCTGCCAGTGGCGAGTTTGATGTGCTGGCGCTTGGTTCGCGTGGAATTGGGGCGGTGGCTGGCAGTGTTATCGGTTCAGTTTGCGAACGGGTTGTGCGGCGCACACCGATTGATACTCTGGTTATCAAGGATCGAGAGCTGGATTTAGCCAGTGGCCCGATTGTGGTTGCCATGGATGGCTCGCCGCAATCATTCGGGGTTTTGAAAACCGGACTGCAACTGGCGCGCCAGACTGGTGCGGCACTGCATATTGTAGCGGCCTATGATCCTTATTATCACTATGTGGCATTTAACAAGATTGCCGGGGTGTTGTCAGATGAGGCCGGCAAAGTGTTTCGCTTCAAGCAGCAGGAAGAATTGCATGAAGAATTGATTGATGACGGAATTGCCAAAATCTATCAGTCGCATCTGGCAATTGCCGAAACTGTGGCCAAAGATGAGGGGATTGACGTCACCTGTGAACTGGTGGCTGGCAAGCCGTTTCAGGCAATCCGCAAATATGTTGAAAAGGTTGGCACCAGCCTGTTGATGACGGGCAAGACCGGTGTGCATGCCGATGAAGGGCTGGATATTGGCAGTAATACTGAAAATCTGCTACGGGCGGTCAAATGCCATTTCTGGGTCGGGGTGGCTGAATATCACCCGCCGCTTGATGTGATTGCCCAGGAAACAATAATGTGGTCTGAAGAGGCCGAAGCAATGATTGGCCGGGCGCCGGACTTTGTTCGCTCCATGGCCCGCACAGCTATTATCCGACAGGCACATGGCGAAGGGCATACATTTATCACCTCAGGCTTTGTGGAGCAGGTGATGAAGAAAATGATGCCAGGTGGTGATGGGGGCGATGTGCCCGGCCACAGTGACGGTTTCGAACAGCTTGAATGGAGTGATGCGGCAAGTGCGGTGCTGGCTCGCATTGATGATGAGGCCATGCGGGAAAATATCCGGCTTCGGGCTGAAAAGGCTGCACGGCGCGATGCTGCCGGTGAGGTTCTGGTGGATCATGTAGAACCATTTGCGCCTCAAGAGGAAATTGAGGCAGAAAAACCGCTGCAATGGGCAGCGTCTTATCTGGCCAGGTTGCAGCGGGTGCCAGAACCATTTCGCGACAAGGCGCGCCAGACTATTGAGAATTATGTGCGGCGGAGCGGGGCTGTAAAAGTTGATGGTGATGTTGCTGAAGGTGGATTTGCTGAAGCCAGAAAAGCCATGTGCCCTGAACCGGATGCAACATCGCGATGAGTGTTGTCACCGACGATAAACCATTTCTGGTAGCACTTAATCTTACCAAACGCTGCAATCTTGCATGTGAGCATTGCTATCTTGATGCTGACACCATGAAAAATGGTTCTCCTGATGAACTTTCAACTGCCGAGTTGAAGGTGGTTATTGATGATATTGCCGATTTAAGCCCTGACAGCATGATCGTACTGACCGGTGGTGAGCCGTTAATGCGGCCAGATATTGAAGAACTGGCAGCTCATGCAACCATGCGCGGTCTGATGGCGGTTGTTGGTTCCAATGGTATCAGCCTGACGGCAAAACGGGCCAGAAGCCTGAAAGAAGCAGGCGTTGCCGGTATCGGTCTCAGTCTGGATTCTCTAAACCCTGAACTGCATGATAATTTTCGCGGCAAAAAGGGTGCATGGCTCAAGACCATGAAGGCGATTGACATATGCCGTGAGGAAGGTTTGACCTTTCAATTGCATTTTTCTGTGACCGATCATACTGCCCATGAAATTGATGACATGATCGACTTTGCCAGGGCAGCTGGAGCGCTGGTGCTGAATGTGTTTTTCCTTGTGTGTACGGGCAGGGGTGAGAAATACACCGATATTTCAATTGAAAATTATGACCGGGTGCTGGAACGTGTGGTTGAGGCGGCACATGATGAAGACCAGCTTATGGTCCGGGCCAAATGTGCACCGCATTTCAAGCGTCTGGCAATGCAGAAAGACCCGGACTGGCCAATCACCATGGCCCATGGTTATGAGGCGGGCGGCTGCATAGCCGGGACCCGTTATGCCAGAATAACGCCAGATGGTGAGGTAACACCTTGCCCCTATATTGAGACTTCTGGTGGTTCGGTGCGCCAGCAAGGTTTTAGCAAAATCTGGCAGGAAGCAGAAATTTTCAAATCATTGCGCAACCTGCAACTGGAAGGCAGGTGCGGGGCTTGTGAATATCAAAAACTGTGTGGTGGTTGCCGGGCGCGACCTCTGGCGGTATCAGGCAATTTGATGGCTGAAGATTTTCTTTGTTCATACCAGCCCCAGGGTGGCGCAATTGTGGAAACTCTGGTGCCTGCTGGCAAAACCATGCAATGGAGTGCTGAAGCAGAAAAGCGGATTGCAAGGGTTCCGGGCTTTGTCCGGCGCATGGTGAAAAAGCGGGTTGAGGCTGATGTGCGCGCCAGGGGGCGAAATGTGGTGAGCGCAGATGATATTTCCAGGCTTGCCAGTGAGCGGTTCAAAAACGGCATGCCGCCGGGGATGAAAAGGCCGGTGCCAAGATGATGTATGACGTTGCGATAATCGGTGGCGGGATTTCCGGGCTTGCAACTGCTTATGATCTGAAACGATCCGGCCACAAGGTGATTTTGCTGGAACGCCAGCAAAATGTTGGAGGCAATGCAATCTCTGAGCAGATTGACGGGTTCTTGATGGAGCACGGGCCAACAACACTTAATGCACTGGTTCCGCAGGCGGTTGAGCTTACCGGAGAACTTGGCCTGTCCGGCCAGAAGCTTGATCTGGGTGATGGGGTTAAAAAGCGTTATCTGCGTGAAGGCAATGAGTTGCATGCAGTTTCAATCCATCCGGCAGGGTTTTTGACCTCGCCTTATCTGTCAGTAAAGGGCAGGCTGGCTGTTTTGAGCGAAATTTTGCGCCCGGCCCGCCGCAATGGTGCAGAAGAAACGGTATACCAGTTTGCCGCCCGCCGCTTTGGGGTTGAATTTGCCGAGCGGGTGATGGATCCGCTGGCTGCTGGAATGTTTGCCGGGGATGCAAGGCAATTATCTGTAGAGGCGGTATTTCCCAAACTGGTGGAGATGGAACATCGCTTTGGTTCGATATCGCGCGGGGTAATCAGGGCCAGACGCGGCAGTGAACCGGCAAAAAGACTGTTTTCCTTCAAGAACGGGGTGGCGACCTTGCCACTTGCGCTGGCACGTTTGCTGAAAGATGAAATTCACACCGGTGTTGCCGTCAACAGATTGCAGCGACTGCAAAACGGGTTTGAACTGGAAACCGCACGCCATGGCAATATTTCCTGCAAGTCAGCAGTGCTGGCTGTGCAGCCGCATGTGGCAGCCGGGTTGCTGGAAAAGCTTGATATATCAGGGGCAGGGGCGGCTGCTGCGATTTCGGCTCCACCGCTCAGCGTGGTATTCACGACCTATAAACGCCAACAGATTGCTCACCCTCTGGATTCTCTGGGATTTTTGAGTGTTGCAGGCAAGGGCGGCATTATAACCGGTGCCCAGTTCAGTTCTACCATGTTTGGCGGGCGGGCACCGCAAGGTTATGTATCAGTTTCATCCTATGTGGGCGGGGTGCGCAACCGTGATGCTGCGATGACTGACCGGGCCGAGCTACAGGACCAGGTGCACCGCGAACTGGCGCAATATCTGCAAATCAGCGGCGAACCGCAAATGTCGCGTTGCCGGCAATGGCCGACAAGTCTGCCGCAATATGTTATCGGGCATGCCGACAAGGTAGCGCAACTGACCAGCGTCAGTCAGCGCCAGCCTGGGCTTTATATAACCGGCAATTATCTGTCGGGTGTATCAATGGCAAATTGCATCGGGCAGGCACGGGCAACAGCAAAAAGCGTCAATAATTACTTGCGATTTACCAAATGTTCTGAACTGGTGCAAGGCAGGTTTGAGCAAAATACTGGCTGAATGAGCAAGCTGCAATCTGGAATTATATCAACGGTTTGTGTGCAAAGTTTCAGGAACTGCTTGAAGACTGGCAAGATGCTGCATGATTTTGATCAACCTGCATAATGTCATGAAGTTGAAACTGTCGCTCCAGACTATGGCAGGCGGCCATCCAGATAGGCCTGGGCTTCAATACTTCCCGGTTCCCGGAAAAACTGGCGAGCCTGTTTGTGAGCCAGTATCTGGCCATTGTCCATGAACATCACATCATCGCCCAGCCGTTTGGCCTGTTTGATATCGTGGGTTACAAATACGATCTTGGTGCCGGCGCGTTCGGCTTTCAGTACCATTTCCTCAAAAATAAAGGTGGATGCAGGATCAAGATTGGCGGTCGGTTCATCCAGTAACAGGGTGACAGGGTTGCCTAGCAGGGCGCGGGCAAGGGCCAGCCTTTGTTGTTCACCACCAGATAAACGCCGGGCAGGGGTTGTGGCATGATCGCTTAAACGCGCCTGTTCAAGCGCCTCAGACACCATTGCATTTATTTGCTGTTTTGGCAGTTTGCGGCTTTTGAGGATAAAGGCAAGATTGTCGAAGGTGGAGCGGCGCAGCAACACCGGGGACTGGAACACCAGAGCATAGGAATCAGGCGCATTGGCCGGTGAATTGCGGGTGATAGTGCCGCTGTCTGGCAACAGCAAGCCGGACAGCAATCGCAAAAACAGGCTTTTGCCAGCCCCGTTGGGACCAATCAGAATTGTCCGGCCATTGGCCTCAAGGCTGCATGACAGGTCTTTGATCAGCGGTTTGTTATCAAGGCTCAAGCAGACCCTGTCAAAGATAACCGGCTCAATTTTGGCTGTCATATCAGGCATAGGCGCTGCCCTTTGCCTTTGATTTGAAAATCATTACCGCAGCATTGATGCTGATTGAAATGGCAATCAGTACCAGCCCCAGAGCCAGCGCCAGCGCCAATGTGCCTTTTGAGGTTTCAAGTGCAATGGCGGTGGTCATGATCCGGGTCAGGTGATTGATATTGCCGCCAACAATCATTACCGCGCCGACTTCTGAAATTGCCCGGCCAAACCCGGCCAGTGCCACCGTGATCAATCCGAAACGTGCATCCCATAACAGCGCTTTGACCTTCATTCCGGCTGTGAGATGCAGTGAGCGGAACAATTCGTCATATTCATTGTGTATGTCCTGCAACAGTTGAAATGACAGGGCGGCGATTAGCGGGGTGATCAGCAGAAACTGGGCAATGATCATGGCCGTTGGTGTATATAAAAGCCCCAGAACCCCGAGCGGCCCGGAGCGTGACAACAGCATATAGACCATAAGCCCGACAACCACCGGGGGCAGGCCCATAAGGGCGTTGAGGATTATTATAATGACATTGCGCCCGGCAAATCTGGTTACAGAAAGCACCGCGCCCAGCATAAACCCGGCGATAGAGGCAAGGGTGACTGCAAAAAACGAGACTTTCAGGGACAGCCCGATAATTGCATATAATTCGCTGTCAAAACCGGTCAGCAAATCAAACGCAATAATAAACGCCTGCCCAAACTCCCCCAAAACCACCTCCTGCAAATTTGCAAATAACCAGCCACACAAGCTCAATGCCATGTGCCAGCCTGATCTGATATTCTCATTAAAAAGAAATTCAAGCTTATACCAGAATTGATCCGGCAAAAAAGGGGGGATGTTGTTTTACCGGATGCAATGTTCATTTAAGCCTAAATGGGTACGAGGCGGTATAGGAATTGCTCTTAGGCAATTGCTGTGCAAATGTCTTGTCGCTTATATGGGGTTTTTCCAGCTATTTGCGTTAGGAGTATGGGGGCTTGGGGTATAGGAGCAGCGAATACAAAGTACGTTTAAATTAAACCAAAATGTTGCTGTATGTTCTTCTAATACTTGACACGTATTTAGTAAAAAATTGCAAGGTATTTGGAATACCCTAATAGCAGGAAAGACCTAAATCACATTTTATTATCGATATGGTGTTGAGAAGTAAAATATATTAAGTCATCATAATGATCCAAATAGAATCAATAGCAAGAGTATACAAGTGAATATATCATATTGATATTAATATTATTATTTTTAATATATTTTATCTTGCTTGCTATCTCTGGAAAAATCTTATTGTAATCCATTATGTATTTATGCTATATTCTTGTTTGGTTACATTTATTAACAAGGAATTATAGATGAAGTGCAAGGTACTAATTAATATTCATGAAGGAACAATCCATGTTGAAGGTGATGTAAACTTTGTCAAAGCAGTTTATGCTGATTTCAAAGATCTTATCATTGATATGATGAAAAGCACGCCACAGCCTAGATGTGATGCTAACTGCTATTCTGTTAAGGAATCATCTAATAAACCAAAGGTGAAAAAACGCAGCCATTCCAAGAGACAATCCAGTTCCAAAACTCAAAATGCTAAAATCAATCCCGACAATCCTACTTTGGATAAAAACCTCAATACAACTGGAGTTGATGAGTATTATGCCCAATACATTCCAAAAAACCATTCCGAAAAGATTTTGATATTCATGCGTTTTTTGAAGGATGAAGCAAAAATAGAAAACCCAAATACTGACCAAATTTATACCTGTTACCACGCGGTCGGTGAAAAACCGGCGGCGGCATTTGCGCAATCATTTCGGGACACCAGCAGCAAGAAGTTTGGCTATATCGAGTATAAATCTGCAAGCGATATTAATCTGACTTTTATGGGTAATCGTCATTTTGACCATGACCTTAAGAAAAAGGACGATGAATGAGTGATTCAGCCAACCGCTTTTATAACTCAATTTCTGGCGCCAGTGACCTTTCGCAGTTTGCGCTGATTGAGATGTTTGTTTATTACCTTACGGTTGAACTTGGTAAAGAATTAGCCACAGCAAAAGAGATCAATGCTTGTTTCGAAACATGTGATCTTTCGCCACCTGCAAATACTTCAGCAAGACTATCAGCAGGAGCAAAAAAAAAGCCTCCCACATACATCAAAATGTCTAACGGTTACAAGTTGCATAGGCATGCTAGAGAAAATGCCGCCAAACAATTAGGTGCAGAGACGATAATTACCGAAACTAGCAGTATGCTTCGAGCACTTGAAGGCAAGGTAACCAACTCTAACACCAAAGATTTTCTTTCTGAAGCATTGAATTGTTTTGAGGTTGGTGCAAATCGTGGCACCATTATTCTTACTTGGCTCTTAGTAGTTGATCATTTGCAATCATACATTTTGAAACATAAACTAAGTGAGTTTAACGCGGTGCTAGCCGCTAACACTGATAAGCGCATCAAAATTAAAGCAGTAAATTGTATTGATGACTTTAACGATATTCCAGAAGGAAAGTTTATAGAATTTTGCAGAATTGCGAAAATCATATCGAACGATGTGAGAAAAATTTTAGATCAAAAGCTACAAACTAGAAATAGTTCAGCTCACCCATCAGGCGTGGTCATTGGAAAAGCTAAGGTGATTGATTTCGTTGAGGATTTGGTTACCAATATTTTGTTGAAATATAAAATCTGATCGTTCTCTTGCTAGAGGGATAAACAATGCGAATGCACAGCCCCAGCCGACCAGGTGACATGGTTGGCAATATGATAGAGGAACTGGAAATCACCGTTACTGATGCAGCCAGGCATCTTGGTGTCACGCGCCAGACTCTCAATAACCTTATTAATAATGACAACGCGTCTGTTTCACCAGAAATGGCCATGCGACTGGAAGCTGTATTTGGGTCAACTGCTGATAACTGGTTGCGTATGCAAGCCAGCTATGACGCTGCCAATATACGCAAACGTGAGGCTGAAATCACCAATGGACTCAAGCGTTTTGCTTCCTCAGTCGGAAACTCCGAACAGCCAAATTTTGTCTGAAAAAAAACAGGCACCGGATTACTCTTGCAATTCTGCTCAAGGTTGGAGAGTAAAAGGTGAATCGTACTGAGGTGGTGTGAGCACATTCTGAACGGGCAGGTAATGACCAGAACAGAACGTAAACAGAACAAACAAGTCGGATATCCGACCATCCGACCAAATATCAAGTCGTATGTTCGTCGTATGTACTCATCGAAAATCAGCTAAGTCATTGAAATTGCTGGTGGGCCATGCAGGACTCGAACCTGCGACACACGGATTAAGAGTCCGTTGTTCTACCAACTGAACTAATGGCCCGTTACCGGCATTCCTTCAAGAGCCGCGACCATAAAAGAAAATGGTTTTTTCTTCAATGCAAAAAATCATCAAATTGTAAATTATGCAGGCGCTGCATGGCTGATATGATGTTTCACCGCTTGCACCAGATGTTAACCGGTATTAGTTATTGTGCATCGCAGCAACGCAATGGTGCGTTTGCGCAAACCCTTAAAGGTGCAACATGTTGTTTTTTCAATCGATGAAAGATCTGGTCAGTGGGCTGACCCGCGGTTTCGCTTTGTTCCTGGGAGAGCGTCACGATTATGTAGTTACTGCGAGTTTGCCGGGAGTCACTGCCCGCAAGCACGACTGATTTAATCAGTTTCTTCCTCCCTCCTTTAACCGCCGGTTTTTTTAACTGGCGGTTTTTTTATGTGCGCAGGCAAGCTGTCATAAAAGCGAAACGCCGGAAACAGCTTGGTTTCCGGCGTTTCAGTACTCAGTTCCGGCTCAACTGAACCGGTTACGCAACTTACAGTCATGGAGATTATCGCATGGTGCTTAATGGATTCCTAAACATGCTGTAATGATTGCAAAAAAAATCACTAATATTTGAATTGTTCGTTCAGCACCCGCTCGGCCAGCGAGTGGCCAGGGTCGAACAGGAGTTGAACGGACTGGTTCTTATCCTCGTAAATCTCCAGTTTTTTGATGTTTCTGAACTCGATATGATCAGCAGCGGCTGCAACGGGACGTTTTTGGGTTTCGAGAACTTTTATTTTGACTTTTGCATCATGTGGTAATATGGCACCGCGCCAGCGACGCGGGCGGAAGGCGCTTATCGGGGTCAAGGCCAAAAGGGGTGAACCAATTGGCAAAATCGGGCCCTGGGCTGACAGATTATAGGCGGTTGAACCGCTGGGGGTGGACAGGATCAGCCCGTCGCATACCAGCTCCTTTAATCGTATCTTCTTGTCTATGGATATTTCCAGCTTGGCAGTCTGGTGGGTTTCGCGCAGCATCGAGACCTCATTGAAAGCCAGCGCAGTATGTCTTTTGCCATTATTGGTCGTGGCAATGAGTTTTAACGGGTGAATTGTGGTAGCCTCGGCCCGGTTGAGGCGGCCTGGCAGGCCGGCTGAGCGGTAATCATTCATCATGAAACCGACAGAGCCGCGATTCATGCCAAAAATCTTCTGACCGGTTGACATGTGTGAGCGCATGGTGTGCAGCATCAGGCCATCACCGCCAAGCGCTACAATGATTTCAGCGTCAGCCGGGCTGAAATTCCCATAGCGCGAAGTCAGTACTTTCAGGGCTTTTTGAGAAGCTGGGGAATCGGATGCGATGAATGCAATTTTTTTTCTGGTGACCATGGGGTTTCTCTTTTTTGCATTGACACTAATGCACATAGCAGGCGAAAGGAACAAGGAGAAAAAGCAAAATGGTGTGATATGGCAGGAAAGTCGATATTTGTTCTGGGCGGAGCGCGTTCAGGCAAGAGTGCCTATGCAGAAAGTCTGGCAGATGGCTGGCAGGGCAAGAAGATTTATCTGGCAACGGCTGGAATTTTAGATGCTGAAATGGATGAACGGGTAAAGCTGCACCGGCAAAGGCGAGGCGGTGACTGGCTGACAATTGAAGAACCGCTTGAGCTGGTTGCAGCACTTGAAAAAACCATGAACGAAAACAGCCTTGTTCTGGTTGATTGCCTGACCTTGTGGCTGTCAAATATGATGGAAAAGTCAGCCGATATAAGCAGTAAGGCTGAAAAGCTTGGACAGTTGCTTGATAATCCCAAGGGCCGGGTAATAGTGGTATCAAATGAGGTGGGGCAGGGAATTGTGCCCGATAATGCACTGGCCCGGCGGTTTCGCGATGAATCCGGGATGATGAACCAGATTATTGCCAGCCATTGTGACAGGGTGGTGTTTGTGACCGCCGGTTTGCCTTTGGTGTTGAAGGGGCATTAAGAAAGACATCCCCTGGTGAGGGGTCAGACAAAAAGCCAGCAAAAGAAAATCAGCACTGCCAGCAGGCTTATGGTCTGACTGTATAGTCCAAGGGCATTTCTTATGTCATCTGGTGTCAGGAAAGCTCTGCCGTCGCCCATCCATGGCAGGTCGGTGAGCATGCCATTGTAAAAACGTGGACCGCCCAGCCTGATTGATAGTGCACCGGCCATTGCCGCTTCGGGCCAGCCGGCATTGGGTGATGTGTGGTGACGGGCATCGCGCCATATGGTTTCAAGTGCGCGGGCTGCTGCCATCGGGTTGGTCAGGCTCTGGGCACCGGCAAATAATATGCCGGTCAGGCGAGCGCCTATCAGGTTTACCAGATCATCCAGTCTTGCCGTGGCCCAGCCAAAGGTCAAATAGCGTTTTGATTTATAGGCAATCATGGAATCAGCTGTGTTGATCAGCTTGTAGACCGCAATGCCGGGCAGGCCAAAAATTGCCAGCCAGAAGGCCGGGGCAATTATGGCATCTGAAGTATTTTCAGCCAGACTTTCAATGGCAGCGCGGGCAACGCCGGTTTCATCCAGATTGGACGGGTCGCGCCCGACTATATGGCTGACTGCCTTGCGGCCTTCAATGATGGAATTATCCAGCGCATCTGCCACGCGCAGAACAAAGCGTTTCAACTCGCGCTGGGCCAGCAGGGGGACTGCAAGCAGGGCTTCAATGACATAGGAATATGGCAGGGTGCGGATAAGGGCTGTCAGGGGCAGGCTTATGGCAAGGATCAGGACAATCATCAATATCAGTATTAATGCGCCCTTGGTTCGGTTCCAGGCTGGTTTGTCTGGTGTATTGAAGCGCTTTTCCAGCCGTGAAATAATGCTTCCCATCCATTCAACCGGATGGCCAAAACGCTCATGCAGCCATAATGGGTAGCCGGTCAGTCGCTCCATTACAAGAGCAAGCAGGGCTACCAGGAAGCAGTGGGTAAGGTCGAAGGTTGGGATCAGTGATGGCAGGAATGAGATGTTCATGATTTGCCTCTTCCAACATCGTCTATCCTGCGAAGGCAGGAAACCACGTGGATATAACCACCATGTTTGCCCCATCCATTTGGATTCCTGCCTTCGCAGGAATGACGGGTGGAGGGGCAGGAATGACGGGTGGAGGGTAGAGAATAATTATGAGTTGAAGAGCGGGATTGACGGGGTGAAGAGCGGGATTGCCGGGGTGAAGGGCGGGATTGCCAGGTTGGATGGCGGGATTGCCGGGGTGAAGGGCGAGAATGATGACGGGTTGAGGGGCGGGAATTATTAGTTGAAGGGCAGGAATTATGGGGCAGGGACTGGCAATTGGGGGCTGAGGAGCGGGGGTGATATGGGATGTGGAGAGGTGTTCTGGTCATATCGGGGCTGCAATCTTCAAGATTTCATCAAGATCAAGATGTTTGTGCAGATGCTCTGCCAGATCGTCAAGGGTTTCATCAATCAGCTGTTCAAAAGCAATATTGCCGGTTTCGGCCTGCATTGAAGCAAGCAATGCCCGGCGGAACTCATCACCGGTGAAGCAGCCATGCAGATAGGTTCCATGGACCAGCCCGGTGCTGGCGCCTTCTGCTTTACCGTCTATATGGGCAAAGGGGTGTGAACAGGCTGGCCCGGTGGTTTCGCCAAGGTGGATTTCATAGCCTTTCATTGGTGTGCCGGTGTTGGTGTGAACGGCATTTATGTTGGTCAGGGTCTTGTCGGCCACCAAAACGGTTTCAACATCAAGCAGGCCAAGCCCGTCTATTGTGCCGCTGGTGCCTTCCACTCCGCCCGGATCGTGGATTTTGCGCCCCAGCATCTGGTAGCCACCGCAAATTCCCAAGACATTTTTTCCCTGTCTGGCAAGGGCCTTGATATCTATATCCCAGCCCTGCTGGCGCATATATGCCATATCGGCCATGGTAGACTTGGTGCCGGGGATAATAACCAGATCGGTATTTGCCGGTATAGGCGAGCCGGGCTGGATTATGCTCAGACTTACGCCCGGTTCCAGTTTCAGCGGGTCAAGATCGTCAAAATTGGCAATGCGTGACAGGCGGGGTATGGCAATGCGGAAATTTCCATCACCAATGCTGCCGGCTGTTTCCATGGCGACTGCATCTTCAGCGGGCAGGTTGCGGGCATTGGGGAAATGCGGGATTATGCCAAGGCATGGCGTGGCTGTTGCTTCCTGCAGGATCAGGCGACCTTCATCAAACAGTTTAATGTCACCGTGGAAGTTGTTGATTATGAATCCTTTAAGCCGGGCAGCATCTGCAGGCGAGATCATCTGGAATGTTCCTGCGATCGAGGCAATGACACCGCCGCGGTGAATGTCACCAATCAGCAGGGCCGGGATGTTGGCGGCATGGGCAAAACCCATATTGGCAATATCACCTTTGCGCAAATTGGTTTCTGCCGGTGATCCGGCTCCTTCAACGATTATCAAGTCTACGCCTTTTGCCAGTTGATGAAAACTGTCCAGTACGCGCGGCATATATTGCTGCCGGGTTTGCATATATTGACGGGCAGAAAGGGTGGTTTCAGCCTTGCCCTGGATTATCACCTGGGCACCGGTGGTGGTTTCGGGTTTCAGCAATACCGGGTTCATATGGACAATCGGATCAATGCGGGCGGCGCGGGCCTGCAAGGCCTGGGCGCGGCCAATCTCGCCGCCATCCACCGTTACAGCGGCATTGTTGGACATGTTTTGCGGTTTGAACGGGGCGACTTTCATTCCCTGATTGGCAAAGGCGCGGGCCAGTCCGGCGGCAATGAGTGATTTGCCAACATCAGAGCCGGTGCCTTGCAGCATGATGGCAGCGCAACTCATGGCGATACCGCATCGATTATATGGGCATATGAACCCATTATTCTGCCTCGCCGCATTCCCATATCACCTATGGCTGTTCCAATAGTATCGCTGGCGCTGAATAAGGGGTCAGCAGAACCGTGAGTATCTATGGTCGAGAAATGAAACTCGTGAGCGCATAGACGGGCTGGATATGGCAGGGGTGATGAATGGCTCAGGCTGCGATAGCCAAGGGTCAGTTTTGGCTTGGCAAATGAAGTGGTGACTGGCAGTAACCCGGCCATCTGGTGGGTTTGTCCCTGTTTGTCGATAATGGCTTGGCCCAACACCATATAGCCGCCGCACTCGCCATAGATCAGCGCCTTTGAGTTTCGCAATCCATCGAGAAACTGATTGTTTGCCGCCAGTTTTGCCGCGTGCAGTTCAGGATAGCCACCTGGCAGGAATATGGCATCGGCATCAGATGGGGGGGAGTGATTGGCAAGCGGCGAGAATAGCTGGATTTGTGCTCCGGCAGATTGCCAGCTGGTTAAAAGGTGGGGATAGATGAAGCCGAATGCCTCATCGCTGGCTATGGCTATGTTTTGCCCAAGAGGGGGCAATGATGAGGTGCTTGCGGGGTCTAGCGAAACGGGCAGTTTCATGGCGAGTGACTGGAAGGCAGCAAGATCAATATTTTCAGCAGCAATCATACCGGCCTTATGGATAAACTCGTCAATCTCGGGGTGTTCGCTTGCCTGTACCAGCCCCAAATGCCGTGATGGGAGTTTCAGATCATGCAGTTTTGGGATAGCGCCGAGTATTTTAACGCCATTTGAGGCAAGAGCCTGTGTCATCAATCTGGTGTGGCGTTGGCTGGATGTGTGGTTGAGAATTACCCCGGCAAGATTCAAGTCTGGTCTGAAAGTCCTGAACCCGTGTACCAGAGCGGCAATTGACTGGGCCTGATGTGAGCAATCAACAATCAGGATAACCGGAATATCGAGTTTTTCAGCCAGATCAGCGGTTGATCCCTTGCCGGTTTCAGGGCCATCAAACAGGCCCATTACTCCCTCAATAATCACCAGATCGCTGTCACTATCAAGATTTGCCATGATGGTATCATCGCGCATTGCCCATTGATCGAGATTATAACAGGGGCGGCCAGTGGCTTTGGAATGAAAGCGCGGATCGATATAATCAGGCCCGACCTTGGCTGATGAAACATTGATGCCGGAAGCCCTTAAAGCTGCCAGCAAAGCCATGGTAACCACGGTTTTTCCGGTGCCTGATGCCGGGGCAGCTATGATTATGGCCTTTGACAATGGAGAATATCCTTTGATTGTAGCAAATGATTTGCTGTTATAAGGTCTTTCCATGGACAAGACCAATGCAAATAATCTCAAACGCGGCTGGACGACCGGGGCTTGTGCAACGGCGGCGGTAAAAGCAGCTTTTGCGGCATTGCTCAAAGGCGAGTTTCCTGATCCGGTAAGCATAAGACTGCCAAAAGGCCAGACACCGGCTTTTGCGCTGGCGCTTGAGGGCAAGGGTGATGGCTGGGCGCGGGCCGGGATCATCAAGGATGCAGGCGATGACCCGGATGTGACACATGGTTGTCTGGTGGTGGCAACTGTGTGGCGAACAAAGAAACCGGGAATTGAGTTCGTGGCTGGTGAAGGAGTGGGGCAGGTAACATTGCCCGGTTTGCCGGTTGAAGTGGGTGAGCCTGCAATCAACCCGGTGCCGCGGCAGATGATTAAACAGGTGGTTGAAGAATTTGCAGTAAGCGGCGGGGCAAGAATCGAAATATCGATTCCAGATGGTGAGCAACTGGCAAAAAAAACTTTCAATCCGCGACTGGGAATTGTCGGTGGTCTGTCAATTCTTGGAACCACGGGGATTGTAAATCCGTTTTCCTGTTCGGCCTGGATTGCCTCAATTCATTCAGCAATAGATGTTGCCCGCATGGCCGGTTTGACCCATCTTGTCGGCTCGACCGGTTCGACTTCTGAAGA
Organism: Hyphomicrobiales bacterium; assembly: GCA_026990765.1. Classification (GTDB taxonomy): domain Bacteria; phylum Pseudomonadota; class Alphaproteobacteria; order Rhizobiales; family Aestuariivirgaceae; genus JALWJW01. Next base: position 18,677 of record JALXCV010000158.1, read on the forward strand.
AGCCGCGCAGCAATTATTCGGGCTGGATGATCTGGCGATGATTGATATGGGTGATTTTGCCGGCGGTTTGTTAAAGTATTTGCGGCGTAATCCGGTGGAGCGGGTCACCATAGCAGGCGGAATGGCCAAGATGACCAAGCTGGCGCAAGGGGCGCTGGACCTGCATTCGGGGCGATCGCAGGTGGATTTTGACTGGCTGTCCGGTCTGGTTGCAGATAAACAGTTGCGCCAACGCATAATAAAGGCCAATACGGTGCTGGAAGTTGTGTCCATGGATTGCGTGGATATTGCCGGGCAGGTGGGTGAACTGGCACTTGCAACGGCAAGGAAAGTTTTGCGGGATGCTCCGGTAAAGCTGGATATTCTGGTTCTGGACAGAAATGGCAGGGTGATGGCACATGCGCGGTAAAAAGCGAATAATGATTATTGGTGGAACTGGCGAGGCAAGACGCCTGGCGGCAATGCTGGTGCAATATGGGTATTCGGTTGTAACTTCCCTTGCTGGAGTGACAACTGATCCGGCTTTGCCAACCGGTGAAGTGCGCTTTGGCGGTTTTGGCAGTATTGACGGGATGGTGGAGTTTATTCAGGGCGAAGGTATCATGGCAATTGCTGATGCGTCGCACCCATTTGCGGTAAATATTACCAAACAGTCTTTTGAAGCGGCAAAGCGATGTAATTTACCTTATGTGCGCCTTGATCGCCGGCCATGGAAACCACTTGCCGGAGAGCAATGGCAGATGCTGGAAAATGTAGAAGTTGCGGTCAAGGCATTGCCGCAAAATGCCCGGGTCTTGCTGACTATCGGGCGCAAGGATCTGCCAAAATTTGCGGTGCGTGATGATTTATCGGTACTGGCCCGTTCAATTGAGCCGCCAGATATGGAATTGCCGCCGAACTGGAAATTCATTGAAGGGCGGCCACCATTCAGTATTGAAAGCGAAATGGAGCTGATGGATGGGCACAAGATTGACTGTCTGTTATCTAAAAATTCCGGCGGCAAGGCTGTTGCGGCCAAATTACAGGCGGCACGCGAGCTGGGTGTCAGGATTTTCATGATTGAACGCCCGGTGATCGAAGGCATCCGAAAGGTCAGAAAAGTCGATCAGGTGTTGCAATTCCTGCCAAAACTTTGATCTTTGCCGGTATTACATCTCTGTTTAAGCCTGCTGCCAGTCATAGCCTGACTTGTCATGGTAAAAGCCATTGGAGAATGGGGCATCGATAGTATTCTGTTTCATCTCTTCAACAGCTTTTTCAGGGCTTGTCTTGCCATCCAGCAAGTCGCGGAAGGTTTTGCAAGTCTCTATTGTTCCGATACTGTGCGGGGAAATGCGGTAGCGGGGGATGCCCATATTCTGCAATTCACTTATTTCACCAGCCAGGTTGAGGCAGCTATATGACATGGTCTGAATGCCGTTAATAGCCAGGAACGGGCGACCTTCCATGGTTTCAATCACCATACCGTCCAGATCCTTGTCACAGATAAACTGGCAGGTATCCTTGGTGCGATTATGGGCGCGGGCTGAATAGCAGCGGGCTGACAGGGCCAGCCCCATGCGGCCATAGATTTGCACTTCCAGTTCTATATCCAGTTTTTCGGCAAATCCGGCCAGCTCTTTTATTCCCTGTTTGGGGATTTCCGGTGACAGGGAGATGATTTTTGCACCATTTTCGGCAAAAAACTCAAGGCTTTCCTCATTGAAGGTGTTGATATGCGGCCCGATTGCGTGTGGCTTGCCTTCCAGATACTCAAGGGCAGATGCGTCATTGGCTTCGATGAAGAATTCATCAGCGCTGGCGGTGCGCTCCACCAGACGGCGGTCAACCGCGCTGGCGGTTTCTGACAGGGTGGAGAAAATCAGTTGTTTTCCTGCCTCTGTCAACCGGGTCACTACTTCTTCCAGTACCGGTTCAAACAGGGGAGCGCGTTTGGAGCAGATGACTTCACCAATATAGACTGTATCTACCGGGGCTTCATCTGCAACCTGAAAGTAAAAGTCACGCCATTGTTCTGGAGACCAGTTAAACAATACCGGGCCAAGAGAGAGTTTTGATTGCATGGGGTTATTTCCAGGTTTTTGAGCGGAACGCGCCTTCATTCTGGCGATGTCCCTCGGTCAGGGCCAGAAGGTCGGTAATATCAGGGTCTTCACCGGCGGCATAGGCATCTACTGTCTGGCGAAAGGCCGAGACTACATTGCGTATATAGGCTCGCGAGCGCTGGCGGCCTTCGATTTTCAGGGCAGTGACACCAGCCTTGATAAGATCTGGCAGCAACCTTGTAAGATTGAGACTGACCGGTTCTTCAAAGGCGTAATATTCGGTTTTGTGCTCACTATTATAGCGGCCCTTGCAGATTACCGGATAACCGGCACTCTCATTTCTGGAATAACGGTCAATGGCGAATTCGCCAAGTCTTGTTGTCATGTTTCCCTGTTCATCTTCATTGTAATGCACGCAATGGGCGGCAGAACAGGCTCCGTCAAGATTGGTGGATATTCCGGTGGCATAGCTGGAAAGGGCACAGCGACCTTCAGCCATCATGCCGATATTACCAAATACAAAGGCTTCGATCTCACAAGGGATTGCATCATGCACCTGCTTGATTTCGGCAACAGTCAAAATGCGGGGCAGAACCACCCGCTTTACATCAAAATGCTTGCAATAATAGTTGATGGCCTCAGGTGATGAGGCACCGGCCTGTACTGACAGGTGAATGCGCTGGTCGGGGTGGTCGCGGTGCAAATATCTGGCCATGCCAATATCGGCAACGATAATGGCGTCAACGCCTATCCTTACAGCATCATCAATTGCTGACTTCCAGATGTCGGTACGACCCGCTGTTGGAAATGAGTTGATTGCAGCCAGGATTTTGGCGCCGTGATCCTGGGCGTATCTGGCCGATTGCTCCATTTCTTCGGGGGTGAAATTGAGGCCGGGAAAATTGCGGGCGTTGGTTGGTCCCTGAAAGCCGCAATAAATCGCATCAGCACCGGCATCAACAGCAGTGCGCAGGGAGGCTGGCGTACCGGCTGGACACACCAGTTCCGGTTTGAATGGTTCGGTCATGATTTGCTTTCAGCTATCTTGTTGAAACTGTCGAGGAATGAACGCATTGGTTTGGCCAGCGGGCCAAAAGCTGCAGCTACATCATCGGCCAGGGTTGAATCCATATCATCAAGTGCATTGCGCAGGGCAACCATGGCTTCACTGTCACCTGAAACTTTAAGGTCACGTGAAAAGAACAGGGCATCAGAATCGGTCTGGCTGTCAATCATTCGCAGCAGGGTCATGAAAGTGCCGCCAATATAGACATCGCGTTCAATGTCCTTGCGCCTGTCAATGGCGGTAAGCTTCGGGTTTTGCGGGTCCGGTTCCAGTAAAAACACGATTGGCAGATTGGTCGGATCAATCAGGAATTTCTTTTTTGTACCGGGGCCAAGGCGGGCGAACAGGCCGGGCTGGCGCCTGACAATGGTTTTGACAATCCGGGCCAGAACCGGTTGCAGGGGAAGCAATGGCAGTGGCGGCAGATATTTTGAAATGGCTGGTGATTTTACCAGTCCGGGATTTTGTGTATTGGCTGTCATGGCCTAAGCTATAATTGCAAGCTTGTGGCTTGAGCCTTGATTCATGTCAATTTGTCACAGAAGGTGAGTGGTTGAAACGGTAAAAACTGTTTGAAATTCAGGTTTTCCGGTTGCGCAAAACATGTTCATGGGCGCTGTCATAAAGAGCCGAATCCCGGAAATCATGATTATCAAATACCCTGCCGACCAGTATCAGGGCGGTACGGGTCAGTTTGGCCTTGCGGGCTTTGGCCGCGATTGTAGAAAGGGTTGCCCTGATGATCAATTGATCGGGCCATGTGGCGCGGTAAATGATTATGGCAGGACAATCAGCGCCATATTCAGGCTCCAGCGCGCGTCTGACATGAGCCAGATTGCGCACTGACAGATGAATGGCAAGAGTTGCCCCGGTTCTGGCCAGATTTTCCAGTTCTTCACCCTTTGGCATGGATGAGGATTTCATTGCGGTGCGGGTCAGGATTATGGTCTGGGCAACTTCCGGTAATGTCAGTTCTGTCTTGAGTGCGGCAGCAGCAGCGGCAAAGGCGGGGACGCCGGGGACAATTTCATAGTCGATTTCAAGCCGGTCAAGCCGGCGCATCTGTTCGGCTATGGCGCCATAGATGGAAGGATCGCCCGAATGAACGCGGGCAGTGTCAATGCCTTTGGTCTCGGCCTGTTTTATCTCAGCAATAATTTCATCCAGTGTCAGCGGGGCGGTGTCAATTATCCGGGCGGATTTCGGGGCTGAGGCAACGACTTCTTGCGGCACCAGCGATCCGGCATAAAGGCAAAGTTGGCAATTTTCGATCAAACGCAGGCCGCAAAGAGTTATCAGGTCGGGAGCGCCGGGACCGGCACCGATAAAATATACAGTCATTGTGCTGGTTCCTTGTTGGCATAGCCGCGCGGGGTGTAGCAATAATTGTTGCCGTCACCACGGGTGATGATTTTTGACTGGCTGGAGCCGACCAGCACAATGGTCAGCATGTCAACCTGTTCGGGTTTGAAATCGGCCAGCCTTACAGTTTTCACCTGTTCTTGTGGTCGCCCCAGATTTGAGGCGATTATTACCGGGGTGTCATCATGCCGGTTGGGCTTGAGGATATTGATTGCTTTTTCCAGCTGGTCGGTGCGTTTCAGTGAGCGTGGATTGTAAAAGGCCACGGTGAAGTCACCAGCAGAAGCAGCGTGCAACCGCTTTTCGATAGTTTGCCATTGTGTCAGCAGGTCGGACAGGGAAATGGCGCAAAAATCATGGCCGATAATGGCACCGGCTCGGGCGGCGGCAGCCTGAAAGGCCGAGATGCCTGGAACGGTTTCTATGGCAGCGCGTTGTTCACTGGCATTCAAGCTGCCAGAATCCAGAACCTCATAGGTGAGGGCTGCCATTGCATATATTCCGGCATCACCAGAGCATACCAGCGCCACATTTTTGCCGGCACCAGCCAGTTTGAAAGCATGTCGAACCCTGATTTCCTCCTTGCCCAGATCAAAGCGATGCAGATTCTTGCCGGGTGAAAGGTCTGCTACCAGATCAAGATACAGACCATATCCTACCCAGTCATCAGCGCTTAGCAGGCAATCGACTGCATGTGGGCTTCGCCATTTTCTGGAGCCGGGGCCAATGCCGACAACTGAGATTTTACCGCGCGATGTGCCAGGAAAAGGTGGCGTCAGGGGCCGGGGGGAAATGGCAATGGCGCAGGTTGCGCGTTTCGAGCGGGTTTTTTCAACCAGCAAACGGCCATCAGGGCCGCTTGCGGCAAGACAGGCTGCTTCGGCAACTGAAGGGGTGCCGACTTCGCTTAGTACTATTTGTGACGGATTGGCGATGCGACCGGTTTCACCTTTCAGTTCTTCGGCAGCAAAAAAGCGGGCAGGGACGTTATAGCTGTCAGCCAGATGATTGATACCGGGTTCATCGGATTTAAGATCAAGCGAGCAGATGCAGGCAATGGAATTAGGCGAGATATTACCAAGGCAGTCCCTGACCAGTTTGGCAATCTGCTTTGCCGGTGTACCGCGCTCGCAGCCGACACCAATGCAAATGGTTTGAGGGTGGTAAACCAGACAGGTTTCGCTGGTTGGGTGGTTTTGGGTGGTGATGATGATCTGCAATTCACCATTGCTGGTGACAGGCAAGGTGGAAGATTTTAACCAGTCAAGCGCCAGTTGACTTTCGGTGGAATGAGTATCGGAAGTTTTACCAGCAGATGCAGGATGCTGTGTTGGTGGCTGGTGGATTATTGAAAGACTTGCACCATCAAGCAGCCGGGAGACAAAGCCCTTTACATGTTCCTTGTTGGCCAGCACCAGACCGCGGGGCGGTTCATCAAGTGCGATATTGAAATTTGTATCACTGGCAGTGGTAATGGCTGCTATGCCGCCGGTTAGGCTGGCTATTTTTGCTGCCATCATGTTGGCTCCGCCATGACCTGCCAGCAGGGGGACGATATTCATGCCATCTGGTGAGACAGCAATAACCGGTGCATCTGTTGCCTTGTCCTGCATATAAGGGGCTATTGCGCGGATCAGAATGGCGCTGGCACATATGCCGATAACTGCCCGGTTGGCGCTAAATGCAGCGGCAATCTGTTGCAGCGGTTTACCGTTTGAAATTACATGTTCACCATCAAGCAGTTCAGCAATCTGGCTGCCAAGACTGGTGGTTGACGGGATGATGGAAATAATAACCGGGCGTGTTACCAATTTTCCGAGCCTTTATATATGATAATGGTAGAAAAATATGGCTGGTCATCTTCATCAATGCGTTGCAGCGGGCGTACAACTTCAAAATCAGTGGTGGCGTTTTCAATAACCTGGGCCTTGCCGGTCAGGCCAAGCTCATTGATTATTTTGCGAATGCGGGTGAAATGACGACCAACCTTGTTGATTATGATGCAGTCACCGCTGGCAATTTCTGCCCGTAAAGCCTTATCAGGCAGCGGGGCGGGCAGCACCTTGATTATGTCATTGCGCGAGGCCAGCGGGCGGCGCTGGGCTGCGGCACAGCCGGTAAGAGAAGTGACACCGGAGACGATTTCAATTTCGTATTTCTCTTTCAGCCGCTCATGCAGATACATGAAGGTACTGTATAGAAACGGGTCACCATTGCAGATAAAGGCTGTGTGGCGACCGGCATCGAGATGCTTTGCTATGTCTTTTGCGGCCTTGTCATAGATTTTGGCGGCTGGCTTGCGGGCAGTGCGCATCGGGATTTCAATTGCCATTTCGATAACATCATCTGGAATGAACGGGGCGGCAATGCGCCGGGCCATACTGTCGCTGGAAGGTGGTTTTGGATATGCTATTACCTCAACTGTTGACATCAGCCGCCATGCCTTGACGGTTATCAGCTCCGGGTCTCCCGGTCCAAGCCCCAGCCCGTATAATGTACCCTTGATCATGCCTTCACCAATCGCCATTGAGTTATCGGCAAGGCTGGCCTGAAAGCAGTCTTGCCTCCGATTTTTACGGTGTTTGATATGGCGATTCGGGTGAGTTCGCCACCAAATTGCCCGGCAGCTTTTAATAAAGCAGCTTCACCTTCATTGGTAACACTATTGGCGATGAGGCGGCCATGGGTTCTTAGAGCCTTGAAACAGGTAGAAATCATTTCCGGTTCAGTTATGCCGCCACCGATGAAAATTGCATCCGGGGCAGGCTGGCCAGCGAGAGATTGCGGGGCCTTGCCTTCGATTATCTCGATAAAGGGTGTGCCCAGCAAATCCATATTGGACCTGATATAATCAATGCGGGGTTTGCTGGCCTCAAAGGCTATTGCCCGGTTAAGCCTGTGACAGCGTGACCATTCAATAGCAATCGATCCGCAACCGGCACCAATATCCCACAACAGCTGACCGGGGACGGGGGCAAGGGCAGCAATGGTTGTTGCGCGCACAGCCTGTTTGGTCAGTTGACCATCATGTCTGAAAGCACTGTCGGGCAGGCCGGGGGTGCGGGGCAGTATTTGGCCTGATGCAGAAAGTTTGCACCTGATAGCCATGGTATTGAATGCAGAAAACTGAATCGGTGGAATCGCTTGCGGGGAAAAGCTGTGATATTGCTCGAACTTGCCGCCCATATTTTCAAACACATATATGGTGCTGTCACCATATCCGGTTTGGTTGAGGATTTCAGCAACCTTGATGATTGTGTCATGGCCACTGGTCAGGGCAATCAACCGGGTGTCTGGCTGCAAATACGGGATGATCAGACTTGCCGGGCGACCATGCAGGGACAAAAGTTCGGTTTCAGCCAATGGCCAGCCGATGCGGGCGGCGACCAGAGAGAAGGCAGAAGGTGACGGGATAATATGTAATTCTTTCGGGCCCAGATATCTGGCAAGGGTTGATCCGGCCCCGTACCACATGGGATCACCGGTTGCCAGCATGATAATCCTGCGGCCCTTCCAGCTTTTCAGTTTTGCAATCATCGGGTCAAACGGGGTGGGCCAGCAATGTTTCTCGGCCTTGCTGTCGGGAAGCATTTTCAGCAGGCGTTTTGAGGCAATGATTATTTCAGCGTTGTCAATTATCTGGCGGGTTTTGTCGGCCAGACCTTCAAGACCATCCTCTCCAAGTCCGATTATTGTCAGCCATGCAGATGTCATTGCATCATCCCCGTTATGGCGTTGATAGCAGCCCCGGCCATGGCAGTGCCACCACGCCGGCCAAGCAGGGTGGCATATTGGATGCCGCGCGGGTTGGTGTGCAACTCTGCCTTGGATTCTGCAGCTCCGACAAACCCTACCGGAAAGGCAATGATTGCTGCAGGTTTTGGCGCGCCTGCTTCAATCAGTTCCAGCAACCGGAACAGGGCGGTCGGGGCATTGCCGATAACGGCGATAGCGCCTTCAAGATATGGTTGCCACAATTCAACTGCTGCGGCTGAACGGGTCTGGTTGTTGCCAGCTTTTGCATCATTCAGCTTGCAGATGATCCTTGTCTGTTCGGGAAGCAAGCGGGAGATGATGGCAGAGCGCAGCATTTCGGCATCGATGAGGATTGGCGCACCATTAGCGAATGCTTTTTGCACTGTAGCTGCAAGGTCGGGGCTGATGCGCAAATCATCGATAATATCAACCATGCCACAAGCATGTATTACTCGTTCGGCAACTGGTTGACAGGAAACCGGCAAAACATCTAAATCCACCTCCTCAGCAATCATGGCAAATGATCGCTGATAGATTTCCTGTGGATTTTTGATGTAGTTGAACATTAATCCGCATCCTGTTTCAGGCTGACAGGTCCGTGCGGGTGGTCTGCATGCGGGTAGGGGTGATGATGGTGATCATGATTATGGTCATGGTCATGATGGTGGTCGTGATCATGGTGATGGTGGTGATCGTGATTATGGTCTGTGCCGCCTTCCACATGGTGATGGTGGCTTTCCTGGGGCAGGCCAACCTGATCTTCAAACCCTAGAACCTGTGTGCGGAATTTGCACAGGGAACAGTTCATGTGGTTTTCGCCAGTAATGATCTGGTCTATGCGCTCAAGGAAGCTGTCTATGACCAGCGGGTGATCATTGAGATAGGAAGCCTTGATGAATTCAATATCAGAATACTTGTCGGCTGCCTCATCAACGGCATCATATATTCGCTTGATCAAAATTCCGGTAAACAGGAAATACGGGAAAACGATTATCCGTTTATAACCAAGCTTTGCGGCATGATCGAGTGCCGGAGCTACCAGCGGGAAGGTGACGCCGGAATAGGCAGTTTCTGCCCAGCCAAAACCAAAGCCCTCCCATAACATGCGGGTAACCTTGGAAATGTTGGAATTGGCATCAGGATCAGATGCACCGCGACCGACTACCACCAGCATGGTTTCATGCAACGGGACTTTGGTTTTTGCAGCGCTGATTGCCTCCTTGATACGATCAGCTGCGGCGCGCATCATTTTGGTGTCAATGCCCAGCTCTTTGGCATAGTCGATCTGGATATCATTATTGGCAGCATAGGTGTTTAGCACTGACGGGATGTCATTTTTGGCGTGTCCGGCAGCAAACAGCATGCCCGGTGCGGCCAGAACCCTGGTAACGCCCCGGGCTTTGAGAGCATCAAGACCGGTGCGGATAATCGGGGTGGCAAATTCCAGATAGCCATATTCCACCGGATATTGCGGCAGTCTTTGTTTAAGGGTTTCAGCCAGTCTGGCAAATTGCTGTACTGCATCCTTGTCGCGCGAGCCATGGCCGCAGAGCATTACGCCGGTTTTTTCTGTCATGATATTTTTGACCTTTGCTTGTCGGTTAAAACAGCGCCCGTACCCGAACCGTTCAGGTCAGGTGAAAGGTCATTCCGGCAGCTACCGGCGTTAGTCCCCGATTTGGGTCGACCGCACCAGCTTCGCTTTCAGTCCCCGTCAATGAGGGACGCTGCATTTGATTTGTGTTTAGGTGGGTGAATAAAAACCGTCAAGCAGATATTTTGGTTTTACTCAGGGGTTCTCATTTTATGGTAGGCGTTGACTATTTCCAAAAGCCAGTCAGGAAGATCAACCCTTGGTGCAGTGGGAGTGTCAGGAATAAGGCGAATTAGTGGTTGAGGGACCTCATATGAATTGTCCCAGATAACCGTCTCATCAGCCAGTAAAGCAGCTGGCAGCAGATTATTCCTGCTTCTGGGAAAACGACGTTCCTGAACTTCATCGTTTATATCATGTCCTCCCTGACAAACGCGTTGTTCTATTCTTTTCTTTCCAAGAGCAATGCTGGCAAGAAAAAGATAATGCATTTCTACCCGAAAACCTGAATTTCTGGCTTGAGTCAGTCTATTGATGATAGTTCTTCCTGTCAGGGTTGTTTCAAGAACGGCTGATTCATGTTTGGCAATTTGTGTTTGAAAGTCAGCCAAAAATTTACGGCCAGCCAAAATCAGTTCGGCATCAGATGTTGCATTTCTTCGCCTGGCAATTGCATCAAAGTCAAATATGGGGACACACAAATCCAGTGAGTCAGCAAAAGTGGATTTCCCGCTACCATTTGGCCCTGCAATAACGTACAGAACTGGTGAGCCATTAGCCATGACAGGGGATTTAACCGTGTTTTGTTATATCAGCACAAGTGCTGGTTGCTTCTGTATGGATACGCATTAATTTGCCATCCGGGCGCTCTTCTATGAGAAATCCGGTTCCGGCCTCAATATAATGAATGCTAACGCCATTGGCTAATGTTTCGGTGCGTACCTTCCTGAAATGATCACTGATACATTTCAGTTCTTCCTGATTAAACACATCCCACCCCTGTTGCTTGTCGCGAGTATTATAATCTGGGTGATCCGAGCCGCCCGAAACCGGATCTTCGTTCCCAAGTATGAGGCTTTTTACTTTGCACATATATCTAAACCGTTCAAGTATTGTATGAAAAATTGTGCGGGACAAGTGTTAATATACCCTTGAAAAGGGAATTGGTGAACAATACGGCCTAGAATTCTATACCAGCTTGAGCCTTCACACCAGAGCGGAACGGGTGCTTGATCTGCTCCATCTCGGTTACCAGGTCGGCAATTTCGATCAGTTCGGCTTTGGCGTTGCGCCCGGTGATTATTACATGAGTATCTGCGGGCTTGTGTTCAAGAAATTTCACTACTTCGTCAATTGGCAGATAATCATAGCGCAGTGCAATGTTCAACTCATCCAGTAATACCAGCCTGTAATCAGGGTCCATTATATATTTTTTGGCTTCCTCCCATGCCGCACGGGCAAGGTCAATGTCGCGCTGGCGGTTCTGGGTTTCCCAGGTGAAGCCTTCGCCCATGGCCTTGATGGTGCACAGATCGTGATAGTTTTCCAAAATGGTGCGTTCACCGGTTTCCCATGCTCCCTTGACGAACTGGATTACGGCGGTTTTGATACCATGGCCGATTGAGCGAAAGACCATACCGAAAGCGGCAGTGGATTTGCCCTTGCCCTTGCCGGTATGGACTATGATCAGGCCTTTTTCGGTCTGTTTGGTGGCCATTATCTTGTCGCGGGCCGCCTTTTTCTTTTGCATTTTTTCATTGTGGCGGGCGTTTTGCTGCTGCGGTGTCATGTCAGTTTTTTTATTCATCAGTATTTGCCTTTATGGTTTCAATTTGCGTATAGGCGGAGTTTGATTTCGGGGTCCACAGATTGCGGGATATGGCCTCGGACAGGCGATCGGCTATTTCCTTTAGTGCATGGGGATTATTGTCTTTAATAAACTGGCGAACCTCGTTGTTATTTATATAGGCATCATAGACCAGATCGAAATGATGGGATTTGGCAGCTCCGGTGGTGGCTGCAAAAGCGAAAAGATAATCGACAGTGGCGGCAATTTCAAAAGCGCCCTTATAGCCGTGGCGCATTACACCATTAAGCCATTTGGGATTGACACAGCGCGAGCGGACCACCCGTCCGATTTCTTCTTCAAGGGTGCGGGTTACAGGTTTTTCGGGGCGGGAATGATCATTATGGTAAGTGATTGGCTGCTTGCCGGATGTGGCTTCAACCGCTGCTGCCATGCCGCCTTCAAACTGGTAATAATCATCTGAATCCAGCAGATCGTGTTCGCGATTATCCTGATTGTGGATTACTGCCTCGATGTTTTTAAGGCGGCGTTTGAAGCTGGCCTCATCCTTTTCACCATCAGCATTGCGACCATAGGCATAGGCGCCCCAGGTGATATAGGCAGCGGCCAGGTCTTTTCGTTCAGCCCACAGTTTTTCATCAATCAGGGCTTGCAGTCCGGCCCCGTAGGCACCCGGTCTGGAGCCGAAAATCCGGTAGCCGGAGAGACGTTCGGCTTCATCACTATTGATGCCGCTTGCTTCAAGCTCGGCTTTTTCTGCCCGCATGCGCTCAGCTATCGGGTTAATGTCGGCTGGTTCATCAAGGGCACCGACTGCCTGCACTGCTTTGTCAAACAGTTCAATCTGGGCCGGGAAAGCATCACGGAAAAGCCCGGAAATGCGCAAGGTTATGTCGATGCGCGGGCGCACCAGCTTTGCATTCGGGATGATTTCAAAGCCGGTTACCCGCCATGAATGGCTGTCCCATACCGGTTTTGCCCCGATAAGGGCCAGTGCCTGGGCAATATCATCACCGCCGGTTCGCATGCTGGAAGTACCCCAGACACTTAATCCCATGGATTTGGGATAAAACCCATTCTCCTGAAAATGCCGGGTCAGCATGTTTTCAGCCGATTTTTTGCCAAGGTTCCATGCTGTCGGGGTGGGAATGGCGCGATTGTCGATGGAATAAAAATTGCGCCCGGTCGGCAGTACGTCAAGCCGGCCTCTGGTTGGGGCGCCAGATGATCCGGGGGGAACGAACTTGCCGTTCAGGCCTTTCAGCAGATTGGCAATTTCGTTTTTGCCACTGGTTACAAGGGCAGGGCGGATTTGCGTGTTGATTACATGCAGGACTTTTGCTGTTTGTTTATATTCAGGGCTGTTTCCCTGACTGACCAGTTTCAATGCCAGCAATTCCAGCCGCTCAACCGTATCACCATTGCTTCGCCACGGGTCAGGGGAGATGTCCAAAAGCTGTTTTGGTTTTGGGCCTTGCCATGTGGCGCCGGCCTCACAGTCAAACGGGTCAAAATCGTCAAAGTTGAAATCTTGCACCAGTGCCTTGATTATTGACTGGTTGCCGCCTGTGGCATCACCGCGCGCAACCCTGGTAAGGGCCACCAGCAGTGAGGTTTCAAGCTCACCTTCAGGGGCGCTGCCCAATATGTGCAGGCCGTCCCTGATCTGGGCCTCTTTCAACTCGCAAATATAAGTATCGAGCTGAATCAGCTTTTCATCATCTGAAGCGGTTTTATCGAGACCGGCATCTTTATCAAGGCCGGATGACTGGGTAAGCTGCAATATCTGGCTGCGCAAACTGTCAAGGCGGCGCTGATCAAGACCTGATGCCAGATAATATTCATCTATCAGGGCTTCCAGATCGCGATAGGGGCCATAGGTTTCTGCTCGGGTCAGGGGCGGGGTCAGATGGTCGATGATTACAGCCGAGGTGCGTCGCTTGGCCTGTGTACCCTCGCCGGGATCGTTGACGATGAAGGGATAGAATTGCGGGATGGGACCGATTGCTATTTCAGGATAGCACTGATTTGACAGGCCGGTGGCCTTGCCCGGTAGCCATTCAAGATTGCCATGTTTGCCATTATGGATAATTGCATCAGTGTCATAAACTTCCCGCAGCCACAGATAAAAGGCCAGATAGCCATGCGGCGGGACCAGTGCCGGGTCGTGATAGGTTTCAACAGGGTCGATATTATATCCGCGGGCGGGCTGAATGGCGGTTACGATATTGCCATATTGCCTTATGGGCAGGCGGAAACCGTTATCCTTGAAGAACGGATCATTCTCCGGTTTGCCCCATCGTTTTGTGATTTGTTGTTGAATCTTTTCAGGTAGTTGGCTGAAGAAGTTGAGATATTGATTCAGGGAAAGTATGGCGTTTTCGTCAATGACGGAATGGGATGAAGGGGCATTGGTTATGCCTGCCTGTAATTGTTCAACAAGCTGATTGCCGGTTTCAGGCGGGCATCCGGTATCATATCCATGCCTGCCAAGAGCCTTGATAATTGCAATTGAGCTTGCCGGGGTATCATAGCCAACACCATTGCCTATGCGTCCGTCACGATTGGGGTAATTGGCAAGGATTATGGCTATTTTGCGCGATTTTGCCGGTGTGGTGGCCAGTTTCATCCAGTTTTTTGCCATCTGTGCGACAAAGTCGATACGGTCAGGCAAGGCTTCATAGGTGATTATCCGGCACTGGGTTGGCTGGTGGAAATGATGATCTGACTTGAAAGAAACAGCGCGGGTGATAATCCGCCCGTCAAGTTCTGGCAATACGATATTCATTGCCAGATCGCGGGCGGGCAGGCCTTGCGGGTTTTGCTGCCAGTTTTCTTTGGCAGTGCCGGAGAAGATAACCTGCAAAACCGGGCAATCATAGCGGGTGAAGGGGTTGTTTTCATCACCGGTTGCAAAGCCGGTGGCGTTAATGATCAGTTGCGGGCGGTTATTGCTAAAAACCTCATTCATCAGGCTTACTGCTTCTGAGTCTTTCAGGCTGGTTATATAAACCGGGCAGGGAGCAATGCCACGTTGTTCAAGTGATTTGACCAGTGCATCAACCGGAGCCGTCAAACCGCCTTCTATCAAGGAGCGATAGAAGATGATGGCGGCTATCGGGTTTTTATTGTCGTTGCAGTTGTAAGGGCCAGCCTTTGGAAGGCTTTGCGGTGGTGCAATAGTAAAAGTCTTTCCCATTTCATCTGGGGGTGGTGAAACCAGTTTTTGCAACAGTTTCAGCAGATTAACCGCATTTTCTTCACCTCCACTGGTCAGATATTGGCGAATTCTTTCAC
>JALXCV010000159.1 GCA_026990765.1 Hyphomicrobiales bacterium
GTTTATATTATTTATCATTAACTTATGGACGCATGGTTAAATTGACGTCACAATCATTTTTGATATATCAATCTCAAACCTTGTGATGAACCAGAATGATGTCAAAGCAGATAGCCATGCCCTCAATAAAACAGCTACTCATATTGATCATGGCCATGATCATGCTGATGACCGGTTTGGCCAGTGCTGAAACTGTCAATGGAAAATATCTGGGCGATGGCCGCGATCGCTATAATCTTTTTGTTTTCGGTGATGCTCTTGCAGGCGGATTATGGGCCGGCCTTTCCCGTATGAGCAAGGGGAATCCCCGGTTGAAAATCAATGGTCGCTATCATGAAGGGTCAGGCTTTGCCCGCCCGGAAATATATGCCTGGCCAGAAAAGCTTCCCAAGCTGTTAAAGTCACAAAGAGTTGATATTGCAGTGTTTTTTATAGGCTCAAATGACATTCAGAGCATTCGCCAAAATGGCGAAATCCTTACCTTTGATTCTCCTGAATGGAAACAGGCCTATGCCGACAGGGTTGGCGAAATCATGACATTGCTCAAACAGTCCAATGCTGCCATATACTGGATAGAGCTGCCTCCGGTATCTGATAGCGAACTGGACAGAAAATACAAAATTGTATCTGCTATACAGCGCCAGGTAGCACAAAAAAATTCTGTCCGCTTTTTGTCTTTCCGCAAACAGTTCACCTCACCCGATGGTGAATATATACGAGACGGAATTGGCGTTGATGGCTATGAGCTGCGCTTGCGAACCTATAATGGTGAGCGTTTCGTCAAGGATGGCAATAACAAGCTGGCCTCACTGCTTTTGCAAAAACTTGCCCTGGATATTGAAATCGCCGATGGCGAGCGTGCAACGAGCCAGTATCCGGCACCAACTGCCACAAAGACATCCACAAAAGTTGGCGTCAGCAAATCTTCCAGCAAACCCGAATTTGGTCTTTCATTGCTTGATGGCAAGGCGTTCATTATCCCCCAGTCCAGTCTGCCATCATCAGTAATCTCAAGCATTATCACCTCAAATGGCGATATTCCGGTATTTGGCAGTAATTCCCAGATTGCCTCATTAAAGCAGAAACAGGACCCGGATTCAGCCTTGAAGATGTTACGTGAAACCAGCAGCAAGAACGGCCCGGCCCATAAATTATTCTTTAATGGTATCTGGCCTGAAAGCAAATCTGGCAGAATTGACGACTTTTCTGTAAGCGTCAGGCAGCCCTGACCAGTTTTGACACCCGCTCAGGCGGCAATATCAGGCAAGCCCTGGCACCCTCTCCCGGCACACTGTCAATCGTCAGCACCCCATCATGCATCCGGGCCAGCCGATAGGCAATTGCCAGACCTAGCCCCAGCCCTTCATATGAGCGTGATGAATTCTGCTCACCCTGTACAAATGGCTGGAATACCAGTTCAATCTGTTCTGCCGTAAGCCCTGGCCCCTGATCAATAACCTCAAACACTGCACTGCCCTTTTTGCTATAACTAAGTGAAAGCGTAATCTGGTCACCTGCTTTGGAAAACTTGACCGCATTGCCAAGCAGATTAAGCAATATCTGCTTTAATCGCGTAAGATCACCGGTAATCATGACCGGTTTTTCTGAATAATTCTCAACGATAACCACACCTGAATTGTCACCATCAACCCGGATCATCTTGGCAACAAACCGGCACAGTTCCAGCGGATCGATTTCCTGCTCGACCAGTTGCATCTTGCCCTTTTCAATCCGGGTCATGTCCAGAATATCATTTATAAGGCTCATCAGATGCCGGGCGCTGTCATTTATGGTTTCGGCATATTCCCGATAATTACTGTGATTTATGGCGCCCTCACGCTCATTGGCTATCATATCGGAAAACCCGACAATTGCATTTAGCGGCGAGCGCAGTTCATGCCCCATTATTGCCAGGAATTTCGACTTGGCATCGCTTGATTCCTCAGCCCGCTTCTTGGCCTTCACCAGTTCAATATCGGCATTGTGCCTTGCTGTCACATCAGAGCAAACGCCCCTGAAACCGATACATTTGCCATTTGCATCATGCAGGCTGCGCGCAGTCAGCCGCCACCAGTGTTCCTCACCATTGATAATTGCTGGAACTTCCACATCACTAAAGCCTCTGGCATTGGCAAAATGGCTGTTCACCTCATGCCAGCCCATCATCGGATCAGGCGTGCCGGCAGTCTGATACAGACTTGCACCGCAAAGCCGGTCCCTGTCACGCCCCAATAATTCAGCCAGCCGGTCAGGTACATAGATCAACTCACCAGTTCTCCCGGTTTCCCACAGCCAGTCACTGGAACCTGATTCAAAATCCTTCAACAACAGGGTAATGATTTCACTCTGCTTTTGCATGGCTCTTTGATCATTGGCCCGCAGCATTGCTGTGCGATGGCGAGACAGTATCATGGCTGACAGCGACACTGAATAAAACAGCCCAAGAACCACAGAGGCAAAGCCGATCCTGCCACCTGCCATCAGGCTGGATATGCCATAGCTGGTCGTTACCATCCATATATGAAGAATGGCAGCCGATGGCACCCGCGACAGGGAAAAGGCACCAGTGCCAATTGAAGCCATCGTACATGCTGTAAAAAACACCAGTAACTGGCCTTCAGATGAAGAAACAGTTATCGCCGGCAACAAGGCCCATATTGCAGCTGAAATAAAGGCAAATTTATTTACCTTTTTGATTGCACGTTCAGAACATGTTTCTCGGACCACATCACGTGACTTAAGCCATCTGTGCAGCATAAACCCGGAAAAGCCTGACAAGACCACCGCCCATATAGCAATCATCGGGAAAACTTCAGTTCCCCATGAAGTTGCAATTATCAGATAGCAGGCAAGAATATTCCCGATCAGAACAAAGGGACTGTTGCGCCTTAGAGCGGCTATTTGCCGGGCACGGAAAATATCCTTGTCATGCTCGGAAAATCCCTTGATCTCAGAAAGATCAGAAACTGTCAGATCAGCAAGACTGTTATCAATTTCAGATCTGCTTCGCTGATATTGTTTTTGTGTTTTACATTTCATAATAACTGCAAGCCTTACCCCTAGCCAAATGCAATTCTTGCTCATACTATGAAAAACAAACATTCAGCGAGTTAACACTTCCAGTAAATCACAAATATTGGTTAAACAAATATGTCCAGATTCTTCGACAATTTAGAGACCCGCAATCCGCAACAACGCGAAGCGGAACTGTTTGCAAGGCTACCCGAATTTTTGGCCAAAACCATGGAGAATGCACCTGGATGGGCAAAACACTTGCAAGGTCTTGATGCTGCAATTGTAACTGATCGTAAAGCCCTTGCAGATTTGCCGGTTTTGCGCAAATCCGAACTTATGCAGCGCCAGTCAGACGACCCGCCACTTGCCGGCTTTGCTGCAGTATCACCGGAGAATTATGGCCGGGTGTTCATGTCACCAGGCCCGATATTTGAAACTCAGGGACCAGATTCTGACCCCTGGTGTGGAGCGCGCGCCCTGTTTGCTGCCGGTTTCAACAAGGGTGACCTTATTCACAACAGCTTTTCCTATCATTTGACCCCTGGCGGTTTCATACTTGATTATGGTGCCCGCGCCCTTGGCTGCGCGGTATTTCCTGCCGGCACAGGCAATAGCGAATTGCAGGTTGATGCCATCGCCCAGCTAAAACCGCAAGGCTATACCGGCACTCCTGATTATCTCAAAATTCTGCTCGACAAGGCGCAAGAGCTTGGCAAGGATGCCTCATCGATCAAACGTGCACTGGTTTCAGGTGGCGCCCTGTTTCCCTCAATGCGGGCTGAATACCAACAGCGCGGAGTTGATGTTCTGCAATGCTATGCCACAGCCGATCTGGGCGTTATTGCTTATGAAAGCGAAGCAATGGAAGGCATGATCATCAATGAAAACATGATCGTTGAAATTGTAAGACCGGGAACCGGTGAACCGGTGACAGATGGAGAAGTCGGCGAAGTGCTGGTTACGAATTTCAACACCGCCTACCCCATGATCCGCTTTGCCACCGGTGATCTGTCAGCCATCATGCCGGGTCAGTCCCCATGTGGTCGCACAAATGCCCGCATCAAGGGCTGGATGGGCCGGGCTGACCAGACCGTCAAGGTAAAAGGCATGTTCATCCATCCGTCACAAATCGCTGAAATCGGCAAGGCATATCCAGGCGCTGGACGCATGCGTCTGGTGGTCAGCCGCGATGGCGCCAGCGATTCCATGTGTTTGATGGTTGAAAGCAAAGATACATCATCAGCTTTGACCGACAAGATAGCCAAAACCATCCAGGCCATTTGCAAGGTCCGCGGCAAGGTGCAACTGGTCACTCCCGGCGAGCTGGCCAATGATGGTCAGGTAATTGTCGATGAACGCGATTATGAAGCCTGATCGGGCAAACAGCATTGCATTATAAAGATGAACAATCAGACCATGCCCGGTTGCAACGGGATAGTTTATTATCCTGGAGCGAGAAACCCTCATGCACTATCTGACATTCCTTAAAACCAACGCCCGCTGGCTGGCTGCCGGTGCCCTGCTTACCGGCGCTTCAACATTTGGCCAGACATATTTCATTGCCCTGTTCGGGCTGGAAATACGTCAGGCATATTCACTCACCCACGGCGATTTCGGCTTTGTCTATATGCTGGCAACCCTTGCCAGCGCCATTGTGTTTTCATGGGCCGGACAACTGGCTGATCATATGAGCCTTAAAAATCTGGGCCTGATCACCCTTGCCGGTCTTTCCGCATCCTGCCTGTTAATGGGTCTTTCCAACTCATGGATAATGCTGGCTGTCTCGCTGTTTGCCATAAGGTTATGCGGTCAGGGAATGCTTGGCCACATCGCCATGACTGCCATGGCCCGCTGGTTCAATGCCCATCGTGGCCGCGCCCTTGGCATTGCCTCGCTTGGCCATGCTGGCGGTGAAGCCGCGCTTCCCGCAATTGCCGTTGCTGTCATGGCGGTATTTGGCTGGCGGCAAACATGGATGATAACCGCTGTTTTCATCATTATTGTCATTATCCCGGTTTTCTATTCCCTGACCCGGCAAAAACGCCGGCATGGAACGCAGGAAATTCACAATGACAATGATGATACTACCCGGCACTGGACCCGCAGGCAGGTTTTGCGAGACAGCCTGTTTTATGCCATCCTGCCGGGAACCCTTGCCCCTGCCTTCATCCTGACAGTGACATTCTTCCATCAGGCACATCTGGTCGAACTGAAGGGCTGGAGTCTGGGACTGTGGGCCAGCTTTTATCCGTTCTTTGCCGGAGCCGCCACCATCATGTCGCTGATTTCCGGCTGGGCAATAGATAGATGGTCCGCCCGCCAGCTATTGCCGTTCTATCTGTTGCCACTGGCTGCATCCATGCTGATTTTTGCATGGGGAGACTCACCATGGTCCGCCCTTGTTGCCATGCTTGCAGCAGGCACAACCGTTGGTTCATCCCAGACCATCACCAGCGCCATGTGGGCCGAACTTTATGGCACCAGATATTTAGGCACTGTCAAATCCATGACTGCTGCCATTATGGTACTGGCAACCGCCATTGGTCCCGGCCTTACCGGCATGTTGATGGATAATGGCATTTCCCTGTCAGCCATTCTTGCCAGTATGGGATATTATTCAATTGCCATCTCGGCAGTATTCTTGTTGCTCATGTCAAGAATGATGGCCACAAGGATAGCTGCGGATTAATGCCCCGCACCCAGAACCCCGGTTTTCACCGAATAATCAACCGCAATACCGTAATGGGGATCATCATCTGAATCCACCATTAGCTGCCCGGCCTTTTGCAACAGCTTGTGACAGTCAGGCGACAAATGCCGCAATTGCAGGCTTTTGCCAACTACTTCATATCTCATTGCCAGCGCTTCAATCGCCTGCAGTGCCGATTGATCAAGGACTTTTGAATCCATAAAATCAACAATAACCACGTCAGGATCATTTTCAGGATCAAACAGGGCCGCAAAGCCTTCTACCGAACCAAAGAATAAAGGCCCGAAAATCTCATAGACCTTGACCCCCTTGCGGGTCACAAGGGCAGAAGCATGAATGTGGGTTGCATTGCTCCAGGCAAATGCCAGAGCCGAGACAATCACCCCGACCACCACCGCAATCGCCAGATCGCTCAGCACCGTTACCACTGTTACCAGCAGCATCACCAGCGCATCAGTCAGTGGTATCCTCCGCAATATCTTGATGCTCTGCCAGGCAAAAGTGCCAATCACTACCATGAACATCACCCCGACCAGTGCTGCCAGCGGTATCTGCTCGATCATTCCCGAAGCAACCACAATAAACATCAACAAAAACAGCGCTGCTGACACACCTGACAATCGGGTGCGCCCGCCAGATTTGACATTGATCATTGACTGGCCAATCATTGCACACCCGCCCATGCCGCCAAAAAACCCGGTGACAGTATTGGCAATTCCCTGCGCCACACATTCACGCGATGCGCCACCGGTCTTGCCGGTCATCTCGCCAATCAGGTTAAGCGTCAGCAGACTTTCAATCAGCCCGATAGCAGCCAGGATCAGCGCATAGGGAAAGATGATTTTCAAGGTTTCAAGGTTGAGTGGCACTAAAGGCAAATGAAACTGCGGCAATTCCCCCTTGATCGAGGCCAGGTCCCCAACCCGTGGCACATCAATGCCAAAAGCAATCACAATTACCGCCACAACCACAATTCCGGCAAGCGGTGCCGGTATGGCTCTGGTTACTTTCGGCACTCCCCAGATAACCAGCATGGTCAGGCCAACCAGACCAAGCATCATGATCAGGGGCCAACCGGTCATCCACACTCTTGTACCATCAGGACCAGCCACCTGAAACTGGGTCATTTGCGCCAGAAAAATCACGATTGCCAGCCCGTTAACAAATCCCAGCATCACCGGATGCGGCACCAGCCGAATGAACTTGCCAAGATGAAACACCCCGGCCAGTATCTGCAATATGCCCATCAGCACCACCGTGGCAAACAAATATTCAACCCCGTGCTTTGCCACCAGCGACACCATAACCACGGCCAAGGCCCCGGTTGCCCCTGAGATCATTCCAGGCCTGCCACCCAGAACCGCCGTTATCAACCCAACCATAAAGGCCGCATACAGACCAACCAGCGGGTGCACCCCTGCCACAAATGAGAAAGCCACAGCTTCAGGCACCAGCGCCAGAGCCACTGTCAGCCCTGATAAAATTTCAGTTTTGATACACTCCGGTGAGCACAGATCAGGTTTGTTATTCTTCCAGCTGGCAATAGAAAGCCGTTCGGCAAATGCCGCAAGCGAAAGCCTCGTCACGTTATTATTTCCACTATTTTTGAGATTTGTCTGTCAATGGGCTGTGTAGACCAGTTCGCCTTAAAACGCAAAAGACAATCTGACGCTATCACTACATACTTAACACCATAAAGCTTTTGCGCTATGCAGTCGCTACCAGTTACACAAGACAGGAAAATCATGACCAGCCCCGCACCTACCGGTATCTTGCTAATCAATCTTGGCACACCTGAGGCCACATCACGCGGTCCGATGCGGGCTTATCTCAAGGAATTCCTGTCTGACCCCAGGGTGATCGAAACCAACCGCGCCCTTTGGTGGCTGATCCTGAACGGCATCATTCTCAATGTCCGCCCGAAAAAATCCGGCCATGCCTATGAACAGATATGGAACAAGCAGCTGGATGAATCCCCCCTTAAAACCTACACTCGCAGTCAGGCAGAAAAACTGGCTGAGCGTTTTGCCGGCCAGCCGCTAGTGGTTGACTGGGCTATGCGATATGGCAAACCGGCAATTGCTGAAGGCATGAAGCGCCTTATGCAAAAGGGATGTAAAAACATCGTCATTTTCCCCATGTATCCACAATATGCCGCAGCCACCACCGCCAGCGTCTTCGACAAGGTGGCCGAAGCCATGAGCAATATGCGCGCCCAGCCGACATTGCGCTTTGTGCCGCCATTTCCCGATGATGACAGCTACATATCAGCTCTGGCAACACGCTTTCAGCAACATCTCTCCAGCCTTGAATGGACACCGGAGAAAATCCTGATTTCCTATCACGGTCTGCCGCAATCCTATATCGACAAGGGCGATCCATATTATGATCACTGCATGGCTACCACCAGTGCCTTGCGTGACAAGATGGGAATGAATGAAAACCAGATGATCGCCACCTTCCAGTCACGTGTCGGCAGACATGAGTGGATCAAACCCTATACTGACGCAACCGTAAATGAACTGGCACAATCTGGCGTTAAAAACCTGGTATTATTATCGCCCGCCTTTATTTCAGACTGCGTTGAAACCCTGGAAGAACTGGCAATCGGCCTCAAAACTCAATTCCTCAATGCAGGTGGCAACAATTTTTCAGTAGCCCCGTGCCTGAATGATTCTAATGAAGCAATCGACATGCTGCATGAACTGACAAGCCGCAATCTGGCCGGATGGATATAGTACCCATACCCACCTTTTCTGATGAGAAGTATCAAATCCTACTCCTCATATGTTTCCTTGAATTGCGTTACTACTGAGTGCATTATTGGCTTGTTGAATTCCAGCCCGATCCGGTATCCTCGCTCGCAAGCTTCTATCCACCTGACATTTGCCAGAGGAAGGCTGGTATCAATGGCAAAAATATTTACACACTGGCCAATTTGCAAAAAGCCCTTGAAGGAAAGAAGGCAGGCTATACCACCGGTTGAAATATTACTGATAACACATTCCAGCGTTTTACCCTGAAAGCTGATATTTGCCTTTACCCTGCAATCAAACCGTGTTTCTCTTGTTTTTATGTTCATGGATAATCCTTTGATGATCACCAAAAACCGCAATGTTTGACTACAATCCGTCTGATTCATAGTGTTTCATCAGTCACTTGCACTGGTATTTCTGTTTCCAGAATAAGCAGAAACGCTCCAGATATTACAAATGCCATCATTTCCCGCAGCACAGCAAACAAGAGCACAGTAAATACAAGTTGCCCCACTCATAGAGTGTAATAACTTCAACATTGAAGTAAGTATTGAGATTATTGATTCTGAATGCCAGCACTCATAGCTGCCATTTGCCAGAATAATACACACCAAACCTTGCGTCAAGCTCCCCTTGAATCAAGTATTTAGTTCTGTTTTTATCAACAATACTTCTTGTTACGATAATTCTGCACCATTCAGCGGCGCAGAAATCTATCTCCCTGATAGTTTGTTGGCCATCACCGCAATGGTTTTCTGATATACTGTTGCCCTGTTCCACTGCTTGATCACATTGAAATTATGTGTCCCCGGATTCCAGCCACCACCGCGTTTCCAGCCATGAACTTTCAGGAAATTAGCAGTTGATGCCAGCACGTCCGGCACTGAACGTATCAGGTCAACCCTGCGGTTACCGTCAAAGCTTACCCCCCATTTAATATAGGAAGAAGCCAGAAACTGGGTCTGGCCCATTTCACCGGCCCATGCACCAACCATTTTTGAAGGCAACATATCCCCGCGCGCAATAATCTTGAGTGCAGCTTTCAACTCATTGGTAAAAAATGCTGAACGGCGGCAATCATAGGCAAGTGTTGCCAGTGAGCGAATAACCTTCATCCGCCCTGAATTGCCACCATAAGAAGTCTCAAGGCCCCAGATTGCCGTAATGATCGGGGCAGGCACTCCAAAGCGCTTTTCAATCGCCCGGAAAGTTCGGGCATATTTCTTCATCTTGCGCTTGCCCTTGTTAATCAAGGCATTATTGACGCGAATAGAGTAGAATTTCTTGAAAGAATAATGAAACGACTTTTGCGACCGGTCGAGCTTGATTACATAGCTGTGATACTTAACCCCTTTAAGGGCAGAATTTACCGTTCTGGAAGGTATTCCCGATGCCACGGCTTCACGCTTGAAATCTTTCAGCCAGGCATTGAACCCTCCAGCACCATTCCCGCATTTGGCAGCCTGGGCCGAGGTTCCCGAAACCATAATTGTGCCGGCAATAATCGCTGCAAATATACCAGATTTAAGCATGTCACCCTCAGTCGAATCTGTTGTAGA
>JALXCV010000160.1 GCA_026990765.1 Hyphomicrobiales bacterium
AGATCGCGATTTCGACATCTGGCTGCCTGGTGGGATAAACATTCAAACCGGGCACAAAGGCTCAAACCGGGGGCATGGTGGAAACAGCAATGAGATAATTGATGCAAAAACAAATCATAATCACCATTATTGCCGGCCTGTCCATGTCAGTTTGTCTGATTATATCTCCAGTACTTGCCACAGATGCTATTGATGAGCTGGTTGCCACTTATGAGCATCACATAGCCGGGCGACAGGGCAATATGCTGATCTGGAAAGATGGCAGCCAGATGAAGATTGATGATGGCCTTGAAAAATCTCACCAGCAGCGTCTTAAACATGCTGATATTGAAGATATGATGCGTCAGGCCTATCCGGTCGGTAAATGCTCTTATGCCAGACCGGCCCGCAATTTTGATCCCGGCAGGGTGCGCAATGATACTTTTTTTCGCAAGATCTATGGTAATTCGGCCAGACAGGTAAAAAGCCACCTTGTGACTGTAAAATGGTTCGGCAGAAGATTGCGTGTCACCAGTATCAATAATGTTGATGAACAATTGCGAAAGGTGGCTGCTGATCTGGCAAAACTGCCCCGCAAGCTGCGCAAATATCTAGCCCCTTCAGCGGGCACCTTCAACTGGCGCAAAATTGCCGGGACCAGACGCCTGAGTGTCCACAGTTTCGGCGCGGCAATCGATATAAACACCAAATATGCTGATTACTGGCGCTGGTCAGGCGGCAAGCCCGGTAACGTACCTGCTTATCACAACAAAATACCGGTTGCGATAATTGAAGCCTTTGAAGATCATGGATTTATCTGGGGTGGCAAGTGGTATCATTATGATACCATGCACTTTGAATACCGCCCGGAATTGCTGCGCCCAGCTACTGCAGGTAACTGCGGTAACCAGAGCTGATAAATTATTGTTGCTGGCTTATTTATGACTGGCTCCATAGTCTGGTATGTGTCATTAAGCCGGTAATAGTGACATGCTCAAAGATCGGATTGTTCAATGGCTAAACTGGCAAAAGATTGCAAAACCATGAGCGAAGTTCGCGCCGGTGTCGATGAGGTTGATCGCCAACTGGTGCAACTGATGGCCAAACGCCAGACCTATATGGCAGCTGCAGCCCGCATCAAACAGTCACGCGAAAAGGTCTATGACAAGGCCCGGATTGATGAGGTGCTGGCAAAGGTGGGGCAAGCTGCCCAAAAAAGTGGTCTGAGTGAGGTTCTGGCTGAAAATGTCTGGAAGGTTCTGATTAAGCAATCAATAGATTATGAGTTTGAACAATGGGATAAAATCCGCAAGGAATGATTAATCTTGCAGCCTGATTGCGACATGTTGACTGGTTGCAAATGTTCAGCCAGACACAAAGTTAAACTGTGGGGCTAACAACATGACCGATAGGGAATAATAAAATGAGTTCGCCACAAGCAACGATCACCCCTCCAATCCCTGATCACTCCAGATATATCGAGTTTGCCGGGCTGCATGGCAAGGATGTGACCGAGGTACTGAAATCCTTGAAATCACTGGAACTGAACGACCAGATACTCGTCGGATTTGGTCCCGGACTGGTTTCAGGGCTGGACAAATCCATTACCGGTCTGCACGGTTTCAAAAGTCTGACCGGACCTGGAGTAGAAGTACCCGCCACCCAGGGCGATCTCCTGTGCTGGATTCGCGGGGATGATCGCGGTGAAATAGCCAGGCTGTCACGCGTTTTTATCAGGCTGGTTGCTTCAGCATTCAGGCCAGTGCGCATAATTAACGGCTTTAAGTACAAAACCGGCCTTGACCTTACCGGCTATGAAGATGGAACCGAAAATCCCACCGGTGATGCTGCCGATGCAGCAGCTTTTGTTTCCGGTGCCGGGCATGGGCTTGACGGTTCAAGCTTTGTCGCAGTCCAGCAATGGCTGCATGACATGGATGTATTTGATAAATACAGCACCGATGATACTGACGATATGATCGGGCGCCGGCAAAGTGACAATGTCGAATTTGAAGGCTCACCAGTTTCAGCCCATGTCAAACGCACCGCCCAGGAATCATTCACTCCTGAAGCCTTCGTGCTGCGCCGCTCCATGCCCTGGAGCAATGCAGATGGTGAAGGTCTGATGTTTGTTGCTTTTGGCAAATCCTTTGATGCTTACGAAGCCCAGATGCGCCGTATGACGGGGCTTGAAGATGGCATTGTTGATGCCCTGTTCAAATTCAGCCGCCCGATAAGCGGCGCCAATTACTGGTGCCCGCCCGTCAGTGATGGACGGCTTGATCTGTCTGCAATCGGGATTTAGCATTGGTTTTGAAAATCTGATATTCCAAAATCTCCAGAAAGGGATATCTTCCCCGCAAGGGTGGTAGGGAGAGGTCTGGCTCATTGGATTGGAGCTTCGGGTCAGCTAAAAACAAATCAGGTGACTGTCTGCAACCAGATAGTCACTTCTTTTTAGGCTTGTTGCCATCAAAGTCCCTGACATCCTTGCTGATAGCATAACAGGCAAGCCGGATATATTTGGGAATGATGACTTTTCGCCCGTCTCGCTCCCCCTTTTCATAATATTGAATAATACGCTTTTTAAGGCCAAGCAGATCGGCAGCACCTTTCTGCTTGAGCTTGAGCGATTTGCGCCATTCCTTGAACTGTTCCGGTGTCATGGACCTGTTTTACAACTGTGCGCTTAATAATCCAAGATGGTATTTGCGCACATGGTGCATATTTTTATTTACAAAAGTGCACATATTGCGTATATACTCAGAAAAAAGTGCACATTGTGCCGCTGATTCTTTTAAGGCCATGGATGTAATTCCAACATAGAAAAATGTATCCGATAAAAATTTCAAACATGAAGCTTGCTGGTTCAGGCCGGCAAATACCCCGCTTTTATTTTGGTAATGGCTATCTATGCCTTGTCTCAACAGGGCCGGGGTTGCAATAATGAGCGCAACTCATGCCTTGATCCAGATTCTGGGTGGTGTAGCCTTGCTGTTATGGGGCCTTTACATGGTCCGCACCGGCATTATTCGCGGCTTTGGCGCCCAGTTGCGCAATGTCATATCTCGCGGTGTATCAAACCGCTTTCGGGCATTGCTTGCCGGCATGGGCGTTACCATGATCGTGCAAAGCAGCACCGCTACGGCCATGATTGTTGCCTCTTTTGCCAATAGCGGTTTTATGGATGTAGCACCGGCACTGGCTGTGATGCTGGGGGCTGATATCGCCACTACACTGGTTGCCCAGTTACTGTCACTTGATCTGTCGCTTTTGTCACCTTTGCTTATTCTGACCGGCGTGGTGATGAACAAGCTGCTGAAACATTCAGTGCGCCGCCAGATTGCCCGTGCCGGTATCGGGCTTGGCCTGATGCTGCTGGCGCTGCGTATCATTGTCAGCACCTCAGAACCTTTGCGTGATTCCAATGTGTTGCTGGTAATGTTTTCATCCATGTCGGGTGATCCGCTTATTGCCCTGATCATTGCTTCCATACTGACATGGCTGGCCCATTCTTCACTGGCTGTTGTCCTGCTTGTCATGTCATTTGTCTCTGCCGGAGTCATGGATGTGCAGCTTGCCCTGACCATGGTTCTGGGAGCAAATCTTGGTGGAGTAATTCCACCGATAGTTGCCACCATGAATGAGGGTGTTGATGCCCGCCGTGTAACTTTTGGCAATGCGGCTTTCAAGATTATCGGGGTTTTGATATGTCTGCCACTGGTGCCATATATCCAGCCATATTTATTGCAGTTTGAAGCAGCGCCAGCCCGCCAGATTGTTAATTTTCACACGGTTTTCAATATTGGACTGGCAGTGGTTTTCATCCTGCTGGTTCCTGTTGCTGCTACCTTGCTGAAACGGTTCCTGCCGGATACCGGCAATGTAGTTGACAATGAACAGACCCAGTTTCTTGACAGTACAGCCATTGAAACCCCGATTGTTGCACTAAGCTGTGCCACGAGGGAATCCTTGCGCATGGCTGAATATGTGGAAACCATGATTCAGGGCGTAAGGGTTTCGCTTGAAGAAAACAGCAATGATAAAACCGCCGATCTGATCGACATGGATAATCTGGTTGATTCATCTTATGAGGATATCAAAATCTATCTGACCAGCGTTGCCCGTCAGGAAGTTGATGATAATGAAAGCCGCCGGATTGTGGAGATCCTGTCTTTTACCACCAGCATGGAACATATTGGCGATATCACCGAAAACTTGCTGGAACTGGCCACCCGCAAATCGCGCGAGCAATTGCAGTTCTCAAAAGAAGGGATGGCTGAAATCTATGAGTTGCATGACAAGGTGGCAACCAATCTGAAACTGGCCATGACCGTTTTCATGACCGGTGATGTGGCCATTGCCCGCAAGCTGATAAGTGAAAAGCGCCGGGTCAATGCGCTTGAACGCCAGGGCATGGAAAAGCACATTGAACGCCTGCATGCAGGCCACAGGGAGAGTATTGAAACCAGTGCGCTTTATGTGGATATGCTACGGGACCTGCGCCGCATTCACTCGCATCTGGCAACTGTTGCCTATCCGATACTCGACAAGGCAGGCGAATTGCGCAAGACCCGTCTGAAAAAACGCAGCAAATAGTACAGCGTCAGGCCATGAGGTCATCAGGAAAAGCTATCCGACGCAGCCATTTTATAGCTTTTCAATTGCTTTAAGGCCGCTTGATCTCGAATACTTCGCTAATGGTTGAGTAATCAAGATATCCGAGCCGGGCGACCGGCCTGGTATGAGTAACATCAAACCGCCCGTTTCTGATTGCTTCATCGGCAATATGAACCCCGCTAACCTGACCGATAATCATATGGCTGTTGGTAACATTGCCATCCAGATCAACCGGGTTTATCACCTGCAATAATTTACACTCCAGCGCTGCATAGGCATCTGCCACATGTGGGACTTTTACGGTTTTGCCGGGAGCGGATGCTATCGAGGCAAAATCAAACTCGCTGACATCAGGTGCACAATTGACCGCGCACATATTCATTACTTCTTTCAAATTGTCGCTGACAAAATTGCAGACAAACTCACCGGTTTCCACCGCATTACGGGCGCTGTCTTTCAGGTTGCTGGATGCAAACATGACCAGATGCGGGTCAGTACCAACCGCATTGAAAAAGCTGTATGGCGCCAGATTGGCAACCCCATCCTTTGACAGTGTCGAAATCCAGCCAATTGGCCGCGGTGAAATAATTGCCTTGAACGGATCATAATCAAGATTATGCCGGTTTCCGGCGGTTTCATAAAACAATTGGGGTAACTCCTGAATGGGGATTTGTGCCGGTTCTGTGTTCAACCTTGCTGCAGGCTTAAAGTCAGCGTTGTTACCATATTGTAAGCTGCTTTTCCACTAAACGGAAGTATTATCCTCCAAACTAGCCAATATGTGTCTATTTGTAGCGTAATACCGGCAATCCTTGAACATGGCACGCTGGAGAACAGGGACCTCAGCTTTCACTCAACAGCCATAAGTGCTAGCTGATACCAGTGAGTGTTTTGGGTGCAAACAAGTTATTGGATATTCCTTGATGCTGGATATTGAACAAATCAGAAGCCATACGCCCGGCGTGTCTGAATCAACCCATTTGTTAGCCTGTGGATCAGCCCTGATGCCACAGCAGGTGGTTGATGCGATTATTGACCATACACAGCTTGAAGTGCGAATTGGCGGATATGAGGCCCACGCATATCGAAAAGCAGAACTGGAAGCCGTTTATGATCTTGTCGCCAGTCATATCGGGGCAAAGACCAATGAGATAGCACTGGTTGAGAATGCCACAGTTGCCTGGTGTCAGGCCTTTTATGCCTTGCCACTTAAATCAGGTGACCGGATTTTGACCTGTGAAGCTGAATATGCAGCCAATTATCTGGCATTTCTGCAACGCGCCCGCCGCGATAATCTGAAAATTGATGTGATCCCCGGTGATGCGTCAGGCGCTGTTGATATTCGCGCTCTGGAAGCAATGATTGATGACAATGTTGGCCTGATAGCCATCACCTGGATTCCAACCAATGGCGGGCTGGTCAATCCGGCAGCCGAAATTGGTAAAATTGCCCGCAAACATAATATTCCCTATCTGCTCGATGCCTGTCAGGCTGTTGGCCAGATGCCGGTTGATGTTGGTGAGCTGCATTGTGATTTCTTATCGGCAACCGGGCGCAAATTCTTGCGCGGTCCGCGCGGCACCGGGTTTTTATATGTTGCTGAAAAATGGCTTGATATTCTCGAACCCGTAACCATCGACCTGTTCAGCGCCAGCTGGGAATCGGTGAATGAATATAAATTGCGGCGCGATGCCCGTCGCTTTGAAACCTGGGAAAACTCCTATGCCTTGCGGGCAGGACTTGGTGCTGCATTAAAATATGCTGATGATCTGGGGCTGGCTGGAATTCAACAGCGCGCCTGGGGGCTGGCAGCATCATTGCGCCAGATGCTCTCGATGCTCAAAACCTGCCAGATCAGGGATGCCGGGTCAGAAAATTGCGCCATTGTCAGCTTTACCATTGACAATGTTGATCCATTTGCCGCGGTCAGGGAACTTCACCGGCAGGGCATAATCATCGGCACATCCACCCCGAAAAGCACCATGCTGGATGCTATATCGCGCAATCTGCCGGTCTTGATGCGGGCTGCTCCCCACTACTACAACACTGAAGCAGAGTTGAAACAGCTGGTCATGGCGTTAAAAGCAATATCGGGTCAACATTCTATTTGACCAGTGTGATATTGCCGGACATGCGTGAAATGTTCCTTGGAAGGGGTACTGGTGAACTTGCATAGTCAGTGTTCAGTACCAGCTTTGGGCCAGAATTCAATGTAAGCATTCTGGTGACAATAACAGTATAGGCAGATTCTGAGGCAATACCTGAATTTTCGCTGTCGTCATCATCGTCATCATCGTCACTGTCTTGTTCGTGTCTGTCTTCTTTATCAGTACGTTTTTTCTCAGATGTGCCTGCTCCCGTAGTACCAGAATTGCCATTGCCGGTATTCTTGGCACTGATACGAAATTCACTATGCGGGAAATATATGGTTCCCTCTAGTATTCTGGCATAATCAGTAGTGATTTCATGCACATATTCGGTTTCCCGGTCAGGGTCTTCAAAGAACAGCAATCCTGCCATGGCACCGCTTTCACGGCCCTTGAAGGATATGTCGGCCTTTCCATGAAACCCTATGATTGCATCTGGACCGGTCAGGTAGAAACCTACATCCTGGCCCTCCACTTTTGTTGTTGCGGTTATTTCAAATTTACCATCCTTGATAATATAGTCGCCTGCAGAGAAAAACACTTTGGCTTTGCCGTGAATCTTCAGACCGCCACAATAAACACCTGGCATCAAGGTTGCCTTGCCGCCATTGACTTCAAAATTATTGAAGTCACAACCACCAATAGCTGGCGGTATGCGGGATGCTAAAGGATCGGGGACTTTTGGGCAATCAGATATTGCCTGATTTGGGTAATTTTCAACCCCGCCTGCCACCCCCCCGGCAGCACAGGTAAGACCGGAACTGATTATTGAACTTCCCCATGCCTCAATTGAACTGACAGCTGTGGAATTGGAATAGATTGTACAATGGTTGGCTTTTAACTGGGATTTTGAATAGGCACCGATTGCATGGCCGCGCTCATTCTCAAGCGCCAGAACACATAAAGGCAAACCACTATATGACTGGGCCGTAGCACTGGCAGAAATTGTCTTTATTGGTTCAAATCCCATAAATTGCAGGAATCTCACCTTGGTTTTGGCAAAAACATCAAGCTTTACCGATCCTTTATCGGCTGAAACAGTAGCCTTGATATCAGTAAGTGTCAGATTGTGTTTTATCGCTGAAGTTATATAGGCTTTCGCAATTTCCATCACATGGGAATCTTTTGATCCTGTGGAGCCTGAAAGCTGCAACTCCCTGGCACTGGCCAGAACCGCATTATCGGTGATAGACTGCAAATGTCTGTTGGCAGATGATATGGACATGAAGTCCACTGTCCCACCGGCCAGGCCGACAAGAATTACAGATGCCATTGCAAACACCAGTGCAACATTGCCTTTAGTATTTCCTGTAAACCCCGGATTCAGAAACCACATATTGCCAATACCATTTAATTGTATATCCGCTCCATGCTATATGAAAAATATGTGAATTATGTAAGAAATTCCATTAAACTTTTACTGAAAATGAAGACTTGTTGCAGCTGTCTGGCTGCTGCTGCGCCGCACTTTTTGGCGGCTTTTTGTCTGTCCTGATCAAGCAAATATCGACTTGACGAAAAAGCATACTCATGACACCATAATGTCTGGCCACTTGTCATCAGTTTGCCGGAAATTTAACCGGTCATGGCAAGGGATGAAACGCCACGAGTTGTCTCGTGGTTGTTTATCTGAAATCTGTCTTCCACGAGACAAAACCAAAAACAAACGTGGAGAACAGCATGACACAGCATGAAGCCAAACAAGTTTGGGCCGAACCTTATAAAATCAAAATGGTTGAACTGCTCAAAATGACCACTCGCGATGAGCGCGAGCAGGCCATCAGGCAGGCAGGTTACAATACTTTTCTGTTAAAATCGCAAGATGTATATATAGACCTGTTGACCGATTCAGGTGTCGGTGCCATGTCAGACCGGCAATGGGCCGGGTTGATGATGGGTGATGAATCCTATGCCGGCAGCTCCAATTTCTATCATTTGCGCGATACTGTCGAAAAATACTATTCCTATAAATACACCGTTCCCACCCATCAGGGGCGCGGGGCGGAAAACATCCTGTCGCAAATACTGGTCAAGCCGGGCGACTTTGTTCCAGGTAACATGTATTTCACCACCACCCGGCTGCACCAGGAACTGGCGGGCGGCACCTTTGTCGATATTATCATTGATGAAGCCCATGACCCGGCTTCTACCCATCCATTCAAGGGCAATGTTGATCTGGACAAGCTGGATGAACTGGTGAAAAGGGTGGGCAGCGAGAAAATACCTTATATTTGTGTTGCAACCTGCGTTAACATGGCAGGCGGCCAGCCAATATCCATGGCCAATATGAAGGCATTGCGTAAATGGTGCGATCAGCACGCAATCCTCATCATTCACGATATGACCAGGGTTGCTGAAAATGCCTATTTTATCCAGCAGCGCGAACAGGGATATGGCGATATGCCCATTGCCGATATCGTCTATGAGCTGTGCTCCCTGACAGATGGCGCCACCATGTCGTCAAAGAAAGATGCAATGGTCAATATTGGCGGATTTCTGGCGATGAATGATAAGAAATTCTATGAAGATGCCTGCAATCTGGTGGTGGTTTACGAAGGTCTGCACACTTATGGCGGCATGGCCGGACGTGATATGGAAGCTCTTTCCATAGGCATAGCAGAATCGGTCTGCGACAATCACATCAAGGCCCGGGTAGGGCAGGTGGAATATCTGGGCAATGCCCTGAAAGACAGGGGCGTCAGCATTGTGCAACCGATTGGCGGACATGCAGTATTCCTTGATGCCAAAGCCATACTTCCCCACATCCGCCAAGACCAGTTCCCGGCCCAGGCACTGGCAGCAGCCCTTTATGTTGATGCCGGAGTCAGGGTGATGGAGCGCGGCGCCGTATCTGCCGGGCGCAACAAACAGACCGGTAAAAACTACAGGCCAAAACTGGAACTGGTACGCCTGACCCTGCCTCGCCGGGTCTACACTCAGGCCCATATGGATGTGGTGGTTGAAAGTGTCTGCCGGGTAATCGCCAATGCAGACAGCATCAAGGGGCTAAGATTCACCTATGAACCGGAATATTTACGGTTTTTCCGTGGCCGGTTTGAACAGGTCGATGATTAAAGTGTTTGTGCTTCAGACAAAACATGAAACACTATAAGCAAGAATTGCCGGGGACCGGATTACAGTTCCGGCCCCTGATACTTGTCGTTTACAGCCGCTTTTTTACATCATCTGCAAAATCTTCATAGCGGCGCAGCGCCTTGACTGTGACATTAACATACTGGCCATGCAGCTTCATGATTGGCAGATCAAACAGTACTGCATCCAGATCATCCACACTGTCAAAATCCACAATGGCGATGACCCTGCGCTCGCCAACCACTTTCCACAGATCAACCACAGCCCCTGCTGCCTTGGCACCAAGTGCGGCATCGGCTTCTTCAGCCCAGATTTTGAACAGATCCTGCTGGCTCTGGTCTGCCCCATACTCAACCTTGAAGTCTAAATGAAATAACATGTTGTTTCCTCCTGTGTGTTTTTTGTTGTTTATGTGTAACGGCCATGGCGTTGCAAAAGTTCGATCTTGTATCCGTCAGGATCCTGCAAAAAGAAGAACTTTGCCATCAACTCGCCATCGCGGTGAAATTCTGTGACTTTGGTCGGGTTCATGCCAAGCTTGTCAATTCTTGCATGTTCAGCTTCAAGATCATCAACCGATAATGCAAGATGCCCATAACCGCTGCCATGACTATAGGCCTCGCTCTGGTCGTGATTGATTGTCAGCTCGACTTCAAAATCAACTTCATCATTTTTCAGATAAACCAGCGTAAATCCGTCAAATTCAAACCGGTCCTTTATTTTAAGTCCGAAAGCCTTGTTATAAAATTCTACAGACCGGGCCTCATCCAGTGCCCGGATCATCATATGAATGGCCTTTGCCATGCCAATCCTCCCTTTTTGTCTTGCAAGTTTTATATCTTGGAACCAGCCTTATGTCCAATCAGCTGCATGGATTGCGCAATAATTGATATTTTTCTTTGTCAAAACTTCCTTGACTCACCCAGCCTGCCACCCCATATCTACATTTAGTGGTGATCAGTCAGCTGGTTACAACATATTGATGGTTCGCAGTCCAACAGTTGATGACAAAGCGCTACTACGGGCAAATTCATTGCCTTTTGTGAAAAAC
Source organism: Hyphomicrobiales bacterium (assembly GCA_026990765.1). GTDB lineage: Bacteria > Pseudomonadota > Alphaproteobacteria > Rhizobiales > Aestuariivirgaceae > JALWJW01. The sequence continues at coordinate 10,891 of JALXCV010000160.1, forward strand.
CGGGGGCACCGATTTTCCCGCCAAGCCGAACCAATCCTTAAATAGTAAAAAGGAAAATCCCGCATGCAAACTTTAACCCGCAGAACTCTTTTGGCTTCAACCGCTGCCGGCACCATGGCCCTTGCCCTTTCCGGCACAGCTGTTATGGCTTCAGCTTCCATTGCGACTGATCCGGCAAATTGCGCCCATGATCACGAGCGCATGGGATACCGCCTTGGCGCCCATATTGTCGATCCGGCGGTTTCTGAAGCAGCCAAAAACCATGCCATCAAAACCGCTCATTGCCCCTCTTGCGGCACTGGCATCGCTCCATCAGGTCTGGCTTTTGACAAGCACATGTGGGGTTAAACTCTTGACTTGTTGCTGAAACAAACAGCCCTCCCTTGATTTCTTCAGGGGAGGGCGTTTTTTACTGTCAGTTATGAAGTTATCAGCGAATTTTGTAAGAGGCATGACAGGCGGCGCAGACTGCCGTCATTTCCTCAATTCCGCCAATCACTGTCTTGTAGTCTTCAACTATGGGTTTTGAACCGGCTTTTTTGGCGGCAACAGAAATAACTGCTGCACTGCCATGCAATTGCTGACCGAGTGCGCGTACTTCATCTGGCATGAAACGACCAACGCCCCGGCCAAAGATCGAGTCGCCGCCGCCACCGCCCATGCCTCTACCCATGCCCATGCCCATGCCTTTGCCATGTATTTGCTCTTCACTGAGTTTGCCGCCATTGGCAGCACGCATTGCCAGCATGCGGTCGATTTGTGCCTGAATATCTGCCTGTGAATAGCCAGCCTCTTTCATCCTCTGCCAGCGCGCATGTCCAAAGCCGAGTTTGAAATCTGAAATTCTTGCCACTTCTTTGAAATCACCTTCTGCAACTGCCCCAAGCAGTTCATTCAGATTTTCCAGCAGTGAGCGCATTTCCGTCAATAATGCCTTTTGGGCTTCATCAGGAATCTTTATTAATTCGCGATCATCCGCATAGGCATTTGTTGCTGACATTAATCCAGCTGCAAAAAATACGGCAATCAGTGGTTTGGAAATATTCATTTTGTTTTCCCTCGATGTTTGAGTGTTTGCTATTTGCCAGCACAACATTATCAATGCCTGCTTGCTAGCTTATACGGACAGGCTTTCAATAATCCGTCGGTTTTTTTTAATTATTTCAAATTCTGAAAAACCATGAAAGCTGTTTGGCTTAATGGCAATCGGCGCTTATATTGCCTTGCATGACAGATATTGATCCAGATCGTACTGCCGACTTTGGCAAGGGTGAAGCCAAAGTGCTGCTGATTGCCTGCGGGGCGCTTGGACGTGAGATAGTGCAGTTAACAAAAGCTGGCGGGCAATCGCTGTTTGATATTAGCTGCCTGCCTGCCAAATGGCACAACACTCCACAATATATAGTTGATGGTGTCCGGCGCAAAATCCATGCAGCCCGCAGCAAAAACTACGAAAATATCTTTGTTGTCTATGGCGACTGCGGCACTGGCGGAATGTTGGACAAGATGCTGGATGAGGAAAAGATAGAACGCATTGCCGGGCCGCATTGTTATGCCTTTTATTCCGGCAATGAAATGTTTGCCGAACATGAAGAGCGCGATGTTACCGCTTTTTATCTGACAGACTACCTGACACGTCACTTTGAAAAGCTGATCTGGCAGGGGCTGGCGCTTGATCGCCACCCGCAATTGCTGAATGATTATTTTGGCAATTATGAAAGGCTGGTTTATCTGGCCCAGACCCGTGATGATGAATTATGCCAGATAGCCAAAGCCGCAGCAGGCCGGCTGAAACTTGCATATGAGTATCGTTATACCGGCTATGGCGATCTGCAAAAATCCATAAGGCAGGCCGCAACTGGTCGAAACTGAACCAACTTGTGTCGACATTGAACCGGACGGGCATGGAAATCTGCCAACAATGAAAGCTGGACCATCGAAAGGCTTTCCCCATGTATGCTTTCCGGCTTTTTTGCACCAGACACTCACGCGGATTTGAGCTTGTTTACACCACGCTTGAAAGATTTCTGATCTCGCTTGATCCGTTGCTTTCAGGCATTGGCTATAATCGTCTGGAAAAGCCTGTTTGCGTTTTTGAAAGATTTACCAAAGGCCTGATGTTTGACTGCCATATGTGCGGTCAGTGTGTGCTGTCATCAACCGGTATGACCTGCCCGATGAACTGTCCTAAAACCCTGCGCAATGGCCCATGTGGCGGGGTGCGTGAAGATGGCCATTGTGAAGTTAAAAAGGAAATGCGCTGTGTCTGGGTTGAAGCCTGGAAGGGAGCACAAAACATGCGCGCCGGGAATGCCAGAATCCATACTGTGCAGCCACCGGTTAATCGCGAGCTTGAAGGTTCCTCAAGCTGGCTGCGGGTGATTCGTGAAAAGGCCGCCGCCCGCCGCAATAAAGAACAATTACCCGAGCTGGACCGCGAAACCGTGGCCGATGTGTTTGCCCGGGCCAGACGTCTGGAACCGGGCGCTGTTCCAATTGCTGCAGAACCGCAAGCCGCAATGGCTGATCATTCAGTAAGTGAAAGCACCTTTGTTCATGAAAAACCCGGGACAAAAAGATGATTACCATTCAGACCCCTGAACCGTTTGACCCGTTGCTTAATCCTCCATTGGTGCCGCCGCCGGGCCATTATTCGGCATCCAAACTTGAAAGGGTGCTCAGAAAGGGCTGGTTTGCAGTAACGGCAGAACTTAATCCGCCTGATTCTGCTGATCCGCGAGATATTCTAAAAGCAGCTGAACCGCTGGTAAATATTGTTGATGCCATAAATGCCACAGATGCGTCAGGTGCCAATTGTCATATGTCATCCATGGGCATTTGCTCGGTACTGTCACGTCAGGGGCAAGGTGTTGTGTTGCAGATTTCCTGTCGTGACCGTAATCGCATTGCCATTCAGGGTGATGTGTTGGGAGCCGCTGCCATGGGGGTTGGCAATGTTCTGTGTCTCACTGGTGACGGGGTAGGGGTTGGTGATCAGCCCGGTGCCAGACCGGTTTTTGATTTTGATGCCATATCCTTGTTGCGCACTCTTCGCTACATGCGTGATGACAGCGCCTTTCTTTCCGGGCGCAAATTGAGCACTGCGCCTGCGATCTTTCTTGGTGCGGCTGAAAACCCATGTGTCCCGCCGCTTGAATATCGCGCTGCCCGCTTGGCCAAAAAGGTTGCAGCCGGTGCCGATTTCATCCAGACCAATTACATATTTGATATTGGTCTGTTCAAAAAATTCATGCACCAGATACGTGATATGGGGCTGCATGAAAAAGTGTATCTACTGGCTGGCGTTGGCCCGCTGGCATCTGCCAATGCTGCCCGCTGGATGCGCAATAATGTACCGGGAATCCATATTCCCGATAATATTATCGACAGGCTGCAATCAGCTGAAAAGCCGGCAGAAGAAGGCAAGCGTATCTGTATCGAACTGATCAGGCAGATTCGCGAGATTGAAGGGGTAGCCGGTGTGCATCTGATGGCTTACCGGCGCGAACATATGGTTGGTGACATTATCGAAGAATCAGGTGTTTTGAGCGACCGTCCCGTTGCCTGAAATCAGTCTGGTGCTTGCAAGGGACTATCCATATCTCCCTCACATTGCCGCTCATCCTTGCCTATCTGGTAGTAATTACCTTTTTCAGCTACAAAAATATGTCCCCAGAATTCCAGTTCCACCGGTTCATCAAGGCTGCCTGCCGAAATGGATATCTGGTTACTGCCATCATGCTGCCAGAATAGTGATGATCCGCAATGACGGCAAAAGCCGCGTTTTGCATATTGGCTGGAGCGATACCAGGTAATGTGTTCAACTCCGGTTATATCTATATTTTCAAGATTTACCGCAGTTGCTGCCATGAAATGCCCCATGGTTTTGCGGCATGTATGGCAATGACAGGCAATAACCGGTCGCAAATCCCCATTGATCTGATAGCCAACCTTGCCACAGGCGCATGAGCCTGAAATGATGATGTCTTTTGTCATGTTTGCACCCTGAATCCGATTACCGGACACAAGCCGGAAATCACCATGCCAATATAAAAAAGAAACTCCCGCAGTGCAAATCAAAGCGCTGCGGGAGTATTCTGGTTTTGCAGGTATTGTTGTTTTAACGGGCTATGTACATGTCACGTGACAATTTGGCGGTAATCTCACTGAATGCTGCCACCAGCTCATGTTTGGTGTCGGCATCATAGTAATCTTCTTCACTGCTGGCGCAGTTTCTCAAACGATTTTCAGTTTGCTGATTATACAGATCATAGGAAACCGTCAGCACTCTGATGCCTGAAGCTTTCATATTGGTGCATAGCTGGGCCAGATTGCTTTCCCCATTTTGCACATTATACGAGCCACCTGGGCCAAAGGCCCGAGATGTCTGGGCACCGTCCGTCAACAGGATAACGGCTTTTTCAGTTTCATCATCACTATATGACACACCGGCTGTGAAAGGTGGGTTTGGTGACAACAGGTGATACCCAAATTCCATACCGACAGCAATATGTGTCGAGCCATAGGGGCGCATATTGCTGACCTTGTTGAACGTGTCCTGATGATTACTGGTGAGATCCTGGATTTCCAGATGCCTCCAGCCTGAATACTGGCTGCAATTATTGCGGTAATTATAGCTGCCCTGATAGAATTTCCATGAATTTGGATTATTGTTTGGGAACCAGCGCCAGCGGCCATGATACCAGTGCTGGGTTTTTTTGACCTTGCCAAATCTGGTTACGTGTTTTTTGTTATTAGGCTCCAGCGGTGTGGCATCTGACAGGTTATATGGATATTCACGATCACCAGTACATGAGGAGCGCATCTGTTCGCCCTTGAAACCATGCCAGTATTTCTTTTTCATGGTTGTGTAAACCTGGGCTGAAAACGGAACCACGCCAAATTTTACATACTGGTTGACCTTGGATTGTGACAGTGAATTAATCAGTCTTTTGGCTTCTTCGCGCATGGTTACATATTTGCGTTCACCGCCCAGATACTGGTTCATTGAACCGGAGTAATCCATGACAAATACAATCTCGCCCTTATGTTCTTGCGTAAAGGCAGGAAGGTTTACTGTAGAGCCAAATCCCTTGACGCCATCTTCATCCATCCCGGCATGAGAATCGACAAGTTTCAGTTCATGGATTCCAAGAATTGGCAGCATCGAAACCTTGATTGCAAGGTCGGCAGTAACTGTCATGCTGGCTCCATTATTGGTCGGAGTTGCACTGACCTGCGGATTGCCAACAAGATTATCCGGCTTGTTTGTATCAAACTGTTTTTGCGCCAGTTGCTGATATCCGCTGTCTTCACCTCCTGTGCTGTAAGCTGCTGCAGCGGCAATAGCGGCAGCATCAAGTGCCGCCTTGGCCTGGACTTTTGCTGTATTCATCCTTGAATAATCCATGGCAGTTGCCACCAGCATGAACAGGGGTATGGCAGCTACTGCAGCAGTTATCCCGACACTTCCCAGCTTGTTGCGGCGAAAATTCCTGCTTGCATTTTTCAAACTTGCAATGTTGATCCTTGCAAAGGACATGATACTCTCTCCAACTAACCATCACGTCTTGTCGATACAGACGCAATTCGACTTCAATTTTCAAAAACTAGCAGATGGAATTGAAAGAAGTGTTCAAATTGGAGTGAAGAATTATCTCAAAATTTCTGCATATTTTGTAATAAATTGATAACCGCTATCCTATCTGCGGCGACGCCTTTTTCGCGCCGTGGGTTTGCCTGATGCAGATGTTTTGCCTTGCGGTAATTGCACTGCACAACGCAGTCTGGTGTATTTGGCGCTGGAGTGAGGAAATGCCATTGCTTCGATGAAATGTTCCTGAAAGGCCGGTTCAACAGCTGTTTCTATCTTGTGGATGTTTTTTACCAGTTGCTCGATCTCAATGCGTGATTGCCGGTTCAACAGGGCGATACGGGCGCCGGTTCCAGCAGCATTGCCGGATGAATGCACATTTTTAAGATCACAATCAGGTATCAGCCCCAAAACCATTGCATATTTGACATCAATATGACTGCCAAAGGCCCCAGCCAGTCGGATATTGTTAATTTCATCAATGCCAAGCCGGTCCATCAACAACCGGGTTCCGGCATAAAGCGCAGCCTTTGCCAGTTGAATCGCCCTTATGTCATTTTGCGTAATGGCAATATCCGGCTCACCGGTCTTGATGACATAAGAGAAGGTCCGCCCGTCCGCTACAATCCGTTCGGTTCTGGCCTGAACACTGCCATCAATCAGTCCATCCTGATCGATTATCCCGGCCAGAAACATTTCGGCCACAACTTCAATGATCCCTGATCCGCATATTCCGGTTACCGGGGTATCGTGATCAAATCCGTCTTCATCAGACCAGAAATCACATCCGATAATCTTGTAGCGTGGCTCCAGCGTATCCCTGTCAATTCTGATCCGCTCGATAGCACCGGGCGCAGCGCGTTGACCGCTCGATATTTGAGCACCTTCAAATGCCGGTCCGGTGGGGGATGAACAGGCCAGTAATCTGTCCTTGTTGCCCAGCACGATCTCGGCATTGGTGCCAACATCAACCACCAGCATTATTTCATCCGACTTGTGCGGTGCTTCTGATAACACCACTGCTGCCGTATCAGCCCCGACATGCCCGGCAATACATGGCAGTACATAGGCTCTGGCACCTTTGGCAATATCCAGATCAAGATCACGGGCAGGCTGTTTGATTGCAAGCCCGGTTGCCAGTGCAAATGGTGCCCCGCCCAGTTCCACCGGGTCAATCCCCAAAAACAGATGGTGCATCACCGGATTGCCAACCAGTGTTACTTCCACAATGTCATTAACATCAATGCCTGCAGTTTCAGCGGCCTCTCGCGCCAGATCGCAAATGGTTTGGCGCACCACTTTTGTCATTTCGGCATCGCCGCCCGGATTCATCATTACATAGGAAACCCGGCTCATAAGATCTTCACCAAACCGGATTTGCGGGTTCATTGCCCCTGCCGATGCCATGACCTCACCGCTGTCAAGATCACACAGATGGGCGGCAATGGTGGTAGAGCCAATATCGACAGCCAGCCCGAATATGCTTTCATGCAGACCCGGCCACATTGCAATTATGGTCTTGTCATGTACGGCAACCGTAATTGACCATTTGCCTTTGCGCAGAACTTTTTGCAGATCAGCCAGAAGCGGGAAATCCAGATCAATATCATCAAGTTGCCATTGCAGTTGCAGCGCCTTGTAAACCCGCTCCAGGTCTGATGACGGCTCGTGCATGTCTGCTTCGCCAACTTCAATGAAATAAAGCCTTGTTACCGGATCAAGTTCAATTACCCTGGTATCGGCCCGTTTGCGCACCAGTTGTTTGTGAACCTGTGACTGGGCCGGGACATCTATAACCACATCGCCAAGGATTTTGCTCTGGCAGGAAAGACGATGCCCGGCCATCAGCCCGCGCTTGTCATCATAGCGATCTTCAGCCGCTGTTTTTTCGCTTATATTTTCCGGTCTGGAAATGATCCCGTGCTTGGCAAATTCACCTTCTGCAAGGCTGATCTGGCAGCGCCCGCATATTCCGCGTCCGCCGCATACTGAATCAATATCAACACCCAGCGAACGGGCAGCAGCAAGCACCCCGGTTCCAATTGGAAAATGTCCTCTTTGCCCTGATGGGGTAAAAACCACCAGAGCCTGTTCAGGCTTGTCAGTCACGCCGTCTCCTGCGTCTTCCAGAGCGTCTTCCGGTATCTGTCCCGCCTATATCTCCGGCCCGGACCTGACGGAATTTTGAGGTCCATGCCCGACAATCCTGATCAACGCCATTGAGCAGATTGGCAGCAAATACTGCGTGCAGGTCCTCATTATGTAACGGGTTCATGATAGCAGATGTCAAGCCATGAGAAGCTGCCATTGCCAGGAAATGCCCGGTCAGTTCGCGCCGGTTGGGCATGCCGAATGAAATATTTGATGCACCGCAGGTCGTGTTGACCTTCAATTCGTCCTTCAAGCGCCTGACCAGAGCAAAAACCTGTCGACCTGCCGTAGTCATGGCACCGATTGGCATAACCAGCGGATCAACTACTATATCTTCCGGTTTGATGCCATAATCAGCCGCCCGCTGGACTATCTTTTTGGCAACTTCAAAGCGAACATCCGGGTTTTCGGAAATCCCGGTCTCATCATTGGAAATTGCCACTACCGGCACATTGTATTTCTTGATCAGTGGCAAAATTGCCTCAAGCCGGTCTTCTTCCCCAGTGACCGAATTAACCAGTGGCCGCCCCTTGGCGGTTTCAAGTCCGGCCTCAAGTGCGGCCGGCACTGATGAATCAATACATAAGGGCAGATCAACCGTGTTCTGAACGATCTCGATTGTCTGGCGCATCAATGGCGGCTCGGTAATATTTGGGTCAACCGCGGTTACCCCGGCATTTACATCCAGTATCATGGCACCGGCTGCTTGCTGGGCTAGCGCATCGGCAACCACCGTATCGAAATTACCGGCATTCATCTCCTCGGCCAGCTTTTTCCGGCCCGTGGGATTAATCCGCTCCCCGATAATGCAAAATGGCATGTCAAAGCCGATGATCGCCTGTTTGGTTTGTGATTCTATTATTGTTTTGGTCATTAAGCTAAATCCTCAAAATTACCCTGCCGGTTGGCTGTACCCATAATTCTTTACCAGTTCATCTACTGTCTTTGTTGCAAATTGCTGTTCCAGTTGTTGCAGTTTTTCATCAGCAATTGCTTCCAGATCACCATTTACCTCAACTGCCTCACCGCGCCGCCATTCGAGAAGGTAGGCATCTGTGCCAGCCGCTCCAGAGCGCATGGCTGCCATATCGATAGCCTCCTGAAACCGCTCCGGCAACAGGCGTTTTGCCTTCTTGCGTCCTGCCTTGACAGTGATTTGCGATGGAATATCGCGCCAGTAGGTTATAAATAGCTGAGCCAAATTAGCATTTCCCGAAAATGATATGATTAAATGTAATAATGTGAGTATCTTTGAGCGTCAGTGTCTGGCCTGAACGACTCAAACCTGCCATTAAGCGACAGATTTTATATTTGTTTGTGGCTGTAACCCAAGTGTGCGGCATACTGCAACTGCCAGATCAGCCTTGTTCATGGTGTAGAAATGAAAATGCCTGACCCCTTGTCCGGCCATGTCGAGTACCTGTTCAACCGCTGTGCTGACTGCCACCAACTTTTGGGATTCCAGATCACCTTCCAGTCCGGCAAATCTTGCTTCCAGCCAGTCAGGAATGGTAGCGCCGCACATTTTGGCAAAATGTTTGACTTTCCAGAAATCATGAATCAGCAAGATACCGGGAACGATTGGCTGGGTAATGCCATGCTTGTCGGCAGCATCGATCAAATCATAATAAAGCGGATTGTCAAAAAAGAATTGGGTAATTGCTCTGTCAGCTCCTGCATCCAGCTTGGCTTTGAGATTGTCCAGATCAGCCTTTCTGGATGGGGAATCCGGGTGGGTTTCGGGATAGGCGGCAACCGAAATATCAAAATCTCCCAACTCATTCAGCCCGGCTACCAGTTCGGTAGCATTTTTGTATCCTTGCGGGTGCGGGGTGAATTTGTCCTGATCTGGCGGGGCATCACCACGCAGGGCAACAATATTTCGAATCCCCATATCCAGATATTTCAGGGCCACAGCATTGGTTTCAGCTTTTGAGGCCCCGACACATGTAAGATGGCCGGTAAGGGTATGTGAGGTTTTCTCGGTTATCTCGCGCAGGGTTTTCAAGGTGCGTTCACGGGTCGACCCGCCTGCACCATAGGTAACTGAAAAGAATGTCGGCTCGAAAGCTTCCAGCTTCTCGGCCACATCCAGCAATGCAAGCCTCCCATTTGAGCTTAAAGGTGGATATGCTTCAAACGAGACGGTAAACCCGTTTTTATCGCGCGAAACGTCAAAAGCTTTCTGTGAAAGGCTGGTCATTGTCAAATCCAAATAAACATATAAAGATATGTTTATGTACTTATGTTGTAATTGGCTGTCAAGGCACAATTTGCCTGTTGATAGCATACTATGTCGTTTAAGCTCTGCAAAGTGACGTTTTGATTTGTGAAAACTGCCTGTGCAATGTTCAAATGACTAAAGATTAACGGCTTTTATCAAGGGATCACATCAATGGCTGCTGTCAAACGTGGAAAACGTGGTCGTCGCGGAGCAGGAGGCGCCAGTGCCCGGCGCGCCAGTCGCAGCGGCCAGCTTGCTACCCAGTTAACCCAAATAAAGCGCAATATTCCATTATATGAGGTCATGTCACAGGAAGGACTGGAGCTGATTGAGCGCAATGCCGATGAGTTGCTGGCCACTACCGGTATTGATTTCAGGGATGATGCTGAAGCCCTGTCCATGTGGCAACAGGCAGGCGCCGATGTCAAAGGCGAACGAGTGCGTTTTCCCAAGGGCATGTTGCGGCAATTGTTGAAAACTGCACCATCCCGGTTTACCCAACATGCCCGCAATCCGTCCCGTTCGGTTGAGGTGGGTGGCAATAATACGATTTTTGCCCCGGTTTATGGCCCCCCCTTTGTCCGCGATCTTGAAGGTGAGCGGCGTTATGCAACCATTGAGGATTTCCGCAATTTTGTGAAGCTGGCCTATATGGCGCCATCCATCCATCATTCAGGTGGCACAGTGTGCGAACCGGTAGATGTTCCAGTCAGCAAACGCCATCTGGACATGATCTATAGCCATATACGCTATTCCGACAAGCCATTCATGGGTTCAGTGACAGCACCGCAAAGGGCTGAAGATTCTGTCGCCATGGCCAGGATGGTATTCGGGGACAGTTTTGTTGAAGAAAATTGCGTACTTATCAACCTGATAAATGCCAATTCACCTTTGGTATTTGATGCAACCATGATAGGGGCGCTTAAAGTCTATGCCAGGGCCGGTCAGGCCTGCATAGTCTCTCCCTTCATTCTGTCAGGTGCCATGTCACCGGTAACAGTGGCAGGGACCCTTACCCAGATACTGGCCGAAGCCATGGCCGGTATGGCATTTGCCCAATTATGCCGCCCCGGTGCCCCGGTGGTATTTGGAACCTTTGCCAGTTCAATATCCATGCAGTCGGGCGCTCCGACCTTTGGCACTCCTGAACCGATGCTGGTGCTGTCAGCTGCTGCCCAGCTTGCCCGCCGCCTTGGTGTACCATTCCGTTCTGGCGGTTCACTTTGTGGTTCCAAGCTGCCCGATGCCCAGGCAGCCCATGAAAGCTCCAACACCATACTGCCGACCTTGTTGTCGGGAGTAAACTTTGTCCTGCATGCTGCCGGCTGGCTGGAAGGCGGTCTGGTTTCATCCTATGAAAAATTCATGCTTGATTGTGATCAGCTTGGCATCATGCAACAACTGGCAGCAGGCATTGATATTTCAGAAAATGGTCAGGCCATGGATGCTTTGAGTGAAGTTGGCCCGGGTAATCACTTCCTTGGTTGTGCCCATACCCAGGCCAATTTTGAAACTGCTTTTTATCGCTCGCCTCTTGCTGACAATAACTCCTTTGAGCAATGGCAGTCAGAAGGCGAACTTGATGCCAGCACCCGTGCCAACAAGCTGTGCAGAAAATGGCTGGAAGAATATCAGCCACCTGATATTGATTCTGGCATGAATGATGCTTTGCTTGAATTCATCTCCCGGCGCAAACGGGAATTGCCGGATAGTGCGGAGTAAAAGTTAACAACTGGCCTGAAAATTGCAACTTCTTCTTGTGATGATGGGAAAAATCAAGGGGATGTACGCTATGGCTGCATATAAAAATGATGCGTGGAAGTGGAGTAATCCGCTTTTGCTGATGAAACTTGCCCTGTTGCTGGTTTTGTTTGTGATAACCAATTTCGGTTTCTTTGACCGACTGGCTCTGCTGTTGCTTAATGGTCGCTGGTTTACCATAATTGTTTATCTGGCAATTTGGGCAATCTCACTTGGCGCATTATTTATTGCCGCCTTCCAGCCCAACCGGTTTGTACGCCATTCATGGGCCATTCTGTTGGCGATTGCTACCACCTTTTCATATACTTACGTTGCTGTATCTGGTACATCTTTCTCGGTATTTGATGCTCTGTCCCTGTGGTCGGCCAGGCATGAAGCGGGCCGTGCCTTCGAGTTTTATCAAAGTCACATATTTGCTTCACTGCTGGTTCTTTTTAGCGTTTATACTGCGATTTCAATTGGCCCTGTACCTCGCCACAGGCTGGTCAGACTGGCGCTCAAATGGTTTTTCTGGACCCCTGCCGTCCCGGTTATCCTGATTTCCGGTATCATTATCCTGAAGCAGGGCGGTGGTTCTCAGGCCATGCCTTCCCAGTTTCAACCCCTGGCCGTTGGTGCAGTCTCAGCCAGCAAGCTTATGGCATTTGATGTGCCAAAACGGCACAAGGTTGAGATTGACAGACCAAATCCTGCCAAAGTGAAACACATTGTCTATCTGGTAGGTGAATCTGTTCGCTATGATGCCATTAACTGGACAGCCGGCAATCCTGTCACCCCCAGGCTGGCAACAATGAAGAACAGTATTATCAATTTTGGAACGGCATCTTCAGGTGGAAACTGTTCAAACTATTCAAATGCAATTTTGCGATTAAGTCCATCAGACCAGAATGTTTCCGGCACAATTCTAACCAACCCGACAATCTGGCAATATGCCAAGAAAGCCGGTTACAGAACTGTATATATTGATAGTCAGTCAGGTCTGAACAAGGATCCGGGATCTTTGCAGAATTTCATGACTGTATCCGAGGCCAGCTATATTGACCGGCATGTGAGATTCAAGGGAATCGCCCCATCCCGGCTTGATCTGGAAGCCAACAAGGTGATTCTGCAAGAATTGCAAAGCGATATACCGGTATTTTTATATGTGAACAAAAATGGCGCCCATTTCCCCTATGATACAGCCTACCCGTCTGATCGGCAGATATTTACTCCAACCGTAACATCTGCCCAGTCATCTGATATTCGCTTTCAGGTCAATTCTTACAAGAACGCCATCAACTGGGCCATTGACAAGGTGATGTATGAGCTGTTCAGCAAGGTTGATCTTGAAGACACCCTCATCCTTTATACATCAGACCATGGTCAGGCTTTTTACAAGGGCAGATTGACCCATTGCACAGTCAAAAATCCTTCCCCCGAAGAAGGCATGGTTCCAATGTTTGCCTTGACCGGTAACCCTGAAATCCGTGCAGAACTGGTTAAGGGGGCCAAACTCAACTATTCCAGAGCTACACATTTTTCCATATTGCCGACATTTTTGCATATGATGGGATATGACAGGTCAATGGTAACTGCAAAATATGGCCCGGATCTGACTATGAAGTCAAACCGGCGTACCGCCTTTACTTCAGGTGATATATTCGGCTTTTTCCGCAAACAGATTACCTGGAATGATGTTGATCTTGAGCCTTCCAGAGAGCAACAAAAACCGCTTGATAAATATCCGCCACTTCAGGTCAATAACCTCAAGGCAATTCCAGCATCAACCAGACAGCTTCAATAAAAATATATCTTGGGTACAGTAAAAAAACCTGTTGCTACATCGCCTATAGTTTTGCATAGTGTCGGCAAGGCATCATAAAGTGCCGGTTATTATGTTTCTGTCTTAAAAGAACAGTAATGACTAGAGAGCAGGGGGTGCCCCTGTAAACAGTAACGGAGGAAATATCCATGACAAAATCCAAAGTGGCCGCTTCAGCTCTTGATACAGCTATGGCAGCCAGAAATTTCACGCGCCGCTCGGTGCTTAAGGCTGGTGCCGCAGCAGGTTCTGTTGTGCTCACAGCACCCGCACTGATTGAGAATGCACTTGCATCTTCTGGTGAAGTTGACATTCTTATGTGGTCTGACTACCTGCCAAAATCTTTCACTGAAAGCTTCAAGAAAGAAACCGGCATTACCATTAATTTCACCGGTATTGGTTCTAACGAAGAAATCATCAACAAGCTTAAAGCCAGTAAAGGCCAGGGCTTTGATCTTTGCTCACCTACCAATAACCGTAATCTTGCATGGGAACATCTTGGTCTGTTGCAGCCATATGATATGTCAAGAATTGACATTGACAAGGTAAATCCGGCAATGGCCAAAATCGGCACTGATGGCTGGAACTTTGATGGCAAGGGTGTCACCTGGGTGCCGCATATCTGGGGTACTGAAGGCATGGCCTGGCGTACTGACAAATGGGCACCTGAAGGTGGCGTTCCTTCTTATGGCGATACCTGGGCAGAAGAAAATGCCGGTAAAACCATGGGCCGCGCTCACTCAATGCTGCTTGGCCTTGGTCTGTGGCTTGAAGCCGAAGGCAAAATGCCAGAAGGTTCTATCTGGGCAGCTTATAAAACAGAAGATGCTTTCCGCAAAACCTGGACACAGGTTGTTGATTTTGCAATTGCCCATAAAAACCGCATCAAGGTTATCTGGAACGATGCTGACAGCCAGAAAAGCGCGCTTCTCAAAGAAGGTGTCATTGTTGGTCAGGCATGGGATGGCCCGCCGCTCGCTCTTAAAACTGCTGGCGAACCGGTTACCTATCAGGCACCCAAGGAAGGTGCAATGGCTTGGGTTGACGGTATTGCAATGCCAATTGGTGCCAAGAACATAGATCAGGCTTATGAATTCCTGAAATATGCCTATCAGCCAAAACCTGCCGGTATTGCCATTAATGATCATGGCTATAACTCACCGGTTCTGGGTGCTGATAAATATGCCAGCGCCAATTATGCCAAGAACTTTGCCGAAGCCTATCCTGGCGATGCTCTGGCTAATCTGAACCCATGGCCGTCAGAACCACCATGGTATGGCGCATTGCGTACAGAATTCACCAACAAGTTCAAGAGCGCTTAACACTCTCCTGAAATGTTATCGAATTTACAATAATCAGCCCTGGATGCAATCGGCATCCAGGGAACATATTTCAATTAGAACAATATGATACGGGCAAAAAAGACCCGGTCTGGGGAGGTCTAAATGAGTTCTGGCGTAGGCGTTGATCTGCAGGATGTGTGGATCAAGTTTGGCGATTTCGTTGCTGTTCGCGAAGCTAACGTGAATATTAACGGCGGTGATTTCTTTTCATTTCTGGGTGGTTCCGGTTGCGGTAAAACCACTATTTTGCGGGCGGTTTCAGGTTTTCTCGAACCAGCTCAGGGCAAAGTCCTGATCGGTGGAAATGATATGGCTGGCAAGGGACCAAATGAGCGTCCAACCGCACTGATTTTCCAAAATCTGGCATTGTTTCCATTAATGAAAGTGTGGGAAAACATTGCTTTTTCCATGGAGGTGCGTGGAGCCAGTGCCGGAGAACGGCGCAAAAGGGCAGATGAACTGCTTGATATGATTGCTCTGCCAGGTCAGGGTGACAAGCTTCCAAGTGAATTGTCCGGCGGTCAAAAACAGCGTGTGGCCATTGCTCGCGCTCTTTGTGCCGAGCCTGATGTTCTGCTGCTTGATGAACCGCTGTCAGCCCTTGATCTTGGTTTGCGCCATCATATGCGTACCGAGTTGAGAGAAATCCAGCAACGTGTTGGGATTACCTTTATCTACATCACCCATGATCAGGGTGAAGCTCTTACCATGTCAGACAATATTGCAGTGATGCGTACAGCCGTTATCGACCAGATCGGCACCGGCAAGGATGTCTATGATGACCCCTCAACTGCCTTTGTTGCATCATTTGTTGGCGTGAATAATATGTATCGCGGCAAGGTAAAATCAATTTCCAATGGTCAGGCGCTGGTTGAAACCAACCGCACAGGTGATCTTCTGGCTCGCATTTCAACCGGAGCAACGGGGAAACTTGCTGTTGGCGATGATGCCATGGTGTTTATCCGCCCCGAAGCTTTTGATATTGCTGATGACAAATCCAAGACCAATACCCGCATCCAGGCCAAGGTCAGCCATTCTGAATTTGAGGGTACAAGTTACAGTGTATTCCTTGAAGGTGATGAGGGCAAGGAAATGAAGATGTCTCTCATTAACCGTGGAGAGGCACGCATGTATAAACATGGTGAAGAACTTACCATACAATATGAAGCCAATAATGCTGTAGTTGTTCCAGCTGGCGAAGTGGCAGGTGAGTAATTGCCATGAACGGATTTATGAAAGACTATTTCAGAACCAACGGTCTGGCAATGGGCTGGACGTTGATTCTGCTCGTCGGTTTCTGGGTTGTATTTCTTATAATTCTGCCCCAGATTGCCATGCTGGATTTCTCCTTCAGACCCAACCTTCCACCACCTGAAATGGGAGGCCCGAAAGACATCCACACGCTTGATAATTACAAATACCTGATTTATGGGGCGCAAGGCTCTGAATCCACATATAACATAGTGGATTTGTCAGTGTTTGTGCGCACTCTGATTGCGGCGGTTTTTGTAACCATCTTTGATCTGGTCCTGTGCTATCCGATTGCCTATTATCTGGGACAGTCCAAGGGTGGTGGAACGCTTCGGGTGCTGGTACTGTTGCTGATAATACCATACTGGATCAATGAAATTTTGCGGGCATTTGCTTTCAAGATTATTTTTGGAGACAGTGGTGTAATCAATGAAGTGCTGATGTTCTTCCATCTGGTTGACTCACCGATTGACTTCATCAAGATGAATGTGGCGCTATATGCCGGGCTTGGCTATGCCTACATCCTGTTGATGATTTTCCCGATGTATAATGTGATAGAAAGCCTTGATCGCAACCAGATAGAGGCAGCAAGAGACATGGGGGCTTCATGGGCGATGATCCATCGCCGGATTGTTATCCCCTTCGCCAAACCTGGCATATCATCAGGGTGCACCATGGTGTTCATGCTGTCAGCCGGGGCGCTGGCTGCGCCGCAAATTCTTGGCGGTCCATCCAGTCTGTGGTTTACCCAGCGTGTCTATCAATGGTTCAATATGAACGGTAACTGGACTCAAGGTTCAGCCTACGCCATCGTATTGCTTGTAACCTGTATCATCATCGTGCTTTCAGTGATGAAACTGTTCAAGGTAAATATGGGGGATATAGGCAAATGACCAATTCACCTCTTATCCGCTTTGGAATTATGGCTTATCTGATCCTGTTCTTCAGCTATTTGCTGGGGCCACTGATTTTGATGAGCATCACCGCCTTCAATTCATCCAGTTTCCCGCAGGTAGCTCCATGGGAAGTATTCACCTTTGAATGGTTCAGCGAGCTTTTTGCCGATGAACAGATCATTGAAGGTCTTCGCAACAGCTTTATCATCGGTTTCTTCACCGTTATCCTGTCTGTTGCCATGGGGATGGCCGGGGCTTTGGTACTGACCCAGATCTGGCCGAAACTCAGATCTACCTATTATACCATTATCATTGCACCAATCCTTATTCCCGGTGTGGTGCTTGGTATTTCCACCCTGGTTTTCTGGCAACGTGTCAATTCGTTATTTGGTCTGCCTGATACATCATTTCTGCAGGATGGAATCTTTTTGACGGTGCTTGGTCAATCAACATTTATCTCATCATATTGTATGCTGGTGTTTGTTGCCCGCCTGCAGCGTTATGATACTGGCCTTACTGAAGCAGCACTTGATCTTGGAGCAACCCATGTTCAGGCGTTCAAGAAAATCCAGTTGCCATTCATGATGCCAGCTGTCGGTTCAGCTTCGGTACTGGCATTTCTGGCTTCGTTCGAAAACTACAATACCACAACCTTTACCTTCATGGACTATCCGACACTGACCATTATCCTGTCGCAAAAAGTGCGTCTTGGTATCAATCCATCAGTATCGGCACTGGCTTTCCTCATTATCTGTCTGACAGTGTTCTTTGCCCTGGTGCATGAGGTAAGGAGCAGGCGTGCACAGCTTGCTGAAGCCAATGGTGCCCCTGTTGGTGCTGTAGGTGGTGGTTTCAGGGCGCCAAAAATATTTGCCGGTAATCCGGCAGCTGTTGTTCTGGCACTGTTTGTTGCTGCTGCTGTGGGTACTTTACTGTTTGCCCAGGTTTATGATCCCACTCCTGCCAAAAAGGCCTTTATGGAGAAAAAACGGATTGAACAGCAAAAACGCATTGAAGCTGTCAAAGAGCGCATGCGTCTCAAAAAGCTCAGAAAAAGCTTCAAGGGACCGGATATTTTTGCTCCCAAGAAAGAAAAATCGGCATTTGGGAATGCCTTTGATCCGAAAAACCTGAACAATTCAAGACCTGGTACCAAACCGTTGAAACCTGGCTCAAAACCGGTAGCCCCGTTTGGCGGTGCTTTTAATACCAAGAATCTTGGTGATATAGGTCCAGATGGCAAGAAAGCCAAGCCGAAATCATCTACCAAACCGAAATCTCCTTTTGGTGGAGTATTTGATCCAAGTAATCTGGGTAAAGTTGGCGGCAAAACCAATTAGCTCAGTTGGCTGAACAATAATATCGCGGCGGATACTCAATCAGAGTATCCGCCGTTTTATTTTTGACAAAAGGGGTTTTATCTCGCTCTAATTCTTGCGCCCCTGTTTGGGCAATTTGGGTGGTTTTTCCGGTCTGTCCGGTCCCCATATGTGACTGTAATAGGAATGCGCCAGATTAAGCGCTCCGATCGGATTATGTGCCAGAACCCGGTCCTTGGCGACAAGCGTGGTGCACAGGCCTTCGGAATGTTTGAAAAACATGCTGTCATGACCAATGCACAGGCCCAGAACCACATTCATCTCACATCCCGCTTCGTTCAGCAATCGTGCCTGTGATATCGGGTTACACATTGATTCATGGTTTCCGGGGCGAATCTTTTCATCATCACGCAATCCGACATCTTCCTTGGCAATCCCGTCATGCTTGCACGCAGCCGAGGCAACCTCGAACCCGTGGCTTTCAAGAATCTGGCTTAAAATATTGGCATGGTCAACAAAGCTGATACAGGTGGCAATCCCGATCTTGGTGAATTGCATCTTTTGGGCAAACTGGCAAATTTCCTCAACCCTTGTCCATTTGCAATAGCCCTCAGCTTCAACCCGCGCAGATTCCTGTGCCACTTTTAGATGAAACGGATCCTCGTAAATCTTCCTTGAGCTTTCAAGACAATCTGGATTGACCTTGGAGGGACAAAATCCCGGCCCGCGTATATCATCTTCGCCCTCACTGCAGGCGCGAACATTATCCGGGCAATAGGCACATGACGGGTCGGTATATTTTCTGGTTTTACGGTCTGCCATTCCTGTCTCCACCATATGGTTTTGCAATTTCACAACCCACTATAATCGCCGATATCGCCTCCGCCTATAACCGGGGCAGGGTAGATTACCAATTATTAACTTTACCCTCCAGTGACTGGAAGGAGTAGGGTCAAGACCAATCAACCAAAGGAGTAATAAATATGATGGGTAATTCAATGATGAATGGTTCTGGTGAAATGATGTCAGGATGGGGTGGCGGAATGTTTGTCGGACCAGTGATAATGCTTGGGGTTCTGGCACTTTCAATCTTTGCCGTGGTAATGTTGACCAGATGGGTGATTGGCAGCAAAAGCTGACATATGTCAGGAAAAATCCCGGTCATGCTGCAGAGAAGGCACTTTGGCCCGTACTGCCTTGACTTCTGCAAGATCAATATCGGCAATGATGTAACCTTCATCCTTGCCACCATCTGCCAGCACTTGCCCCCATGGATTGACAATCAGCGAATGGCCATAACATTCAGCCCCGCCAGACATGGTCCCAACCTGACATGGTGAGAATACAAAACAGCCATTTTCAATAGCCCGCGCCCGGTTCAGCACATGCCAGTGCGCCACGCCGGTCAATTTCATGAAAGCAGCCGGGACCGCCAGCATCGAAGCACCAGACTGGGCCAGACTACGGTAAAGATGTGCAAAACGAACGTCATAACAGATAGACATTCCTATCTGTTCTCCCATTAGCGGGGCCAGAACTGCCTTGTTACCCGGTGCAATCGAGGCAGATTCCTTCACTACCTTTCCCTTGCCCAGATTTACATCAAACATGTGGATTTTGTCATAGCGGGCTTTCACCTCACCATCTGGCCCAACCATGAATGAGCGATTGAAAATACGCCCGTCAGGGGCCGTCACCCCGGTAGAGCCGATCAGTATGCTTACCTTGTGTTCAAGCGCAATTTCAGCGAATACCGCAACAAACGGATGGTCCTTTTCAGCAAATGCCACCGGTGTAACCTTTGGCCCGCTGGTGCTGAAACCGGATGCAAATTCCGGCATGGCCACAAATTGCGCTCCGGCACTGATTGCATCAAGGCACAACTGCGTGCAAATCCTGATATTATGCTCCAGATCATCAGTTGAACAATTCTGGATACATGCAGCTTTGAAAATCTTGGTCATGGGCCAAGCATAAACAATTCAGGCAGCATCTGCCAGTGCCAGCAGTGAAGAAATCATGTGCAAACTGTTGCGTGATTTAAGACATACCAGCCATTCACCCATCTGATAATTCCAGTCATTAATGGCAATGGCGCAAATTCGGTCATCGCGGACATATTCACCCTCAGATACAATCCCCACACCCAGCCCGGCAGCCACTGCCTCGCGGCTGGCTTCGCGGCCCTCAATTTCGAAAAATGGCCTTGTATCAAGACCGCGCTGCATACATTCCCTGTCAAATGCCTCACGGGTTGCCGAACCGGTCTCTCGCATGACCAGTTGCGCATTTGCCAGTTCGTTAAAGCTGACTGATTTGCGCCCCGACCATTCATGCCCGCTTGCTACAAATGCTAGAAACCCGCTTTGTGAAATCAACCGGCTGTCAAACCGGGCAGAAACCGGTTTTTCTCCAACCACTGCAAAATCCAGTTCAAAATCCATTAACTGGCTGATCAGACGGCTTGAGTTACCGGTTGTCAGTTTTAGTGAGACACCAGGATAAGTGCGCGAAAATCTGGCCAGTACAGGCAAAATATGCACCGCTGCATCTGCCCCGATCACCATCTGCCCAACCTTAAGCCCGCGCGCCCTTGACAGTAGATCACGTGCTGCAGTTTCGGTTTCATCCAGCTTTTCTGTCAGGGCATATAGGCGCCGCCCAATATCGCTAAGCATCGCCCCCTGTCTGGAGCGGATAAAAAGCTGCACCCCGTATGTTTCCTCAAGTTTTCGAATATGGTCGGAAATGGCCGGTTGTGATAGTCCCATCCTGTCAGCAGCCACAGAAAAACTGCCCCATAATGCCACCGCGTGAAAAGCTTTTAACTGAGAATAACGCACTGGTTTTGATCCTTCATAAGCTTGCCATGTTTTCTGTGCTATTCGAATAGCCATGTACCAGCTTTGACTATCAGTATTACTTATATGAATCATCAAATCAAACGATTTGACTTATGCAAGAGCAGAATTTATTCCGAATAATCATACAGAAAGAGACCAACATGAATTCTATCAAATATAAAGGCCCTGAAGGTCAGGAAGATATGCCCTATCTCCTTACTCCCGGCCCGCTGACTACTGCAAGAGATGTCAAACTGGCCATGCTGGCTGACTGGGGTTCACGTGATATCGAGTTTCGCGATCTGATATCCTCAATTCGCTCATCACTGCTGGAAATGGCAGGCGCGGTTGATGATTATGAATGCGTGCTTATGCAGGGGGCAGGCACGTTTTCGATTGAAGCGGCCCTTTCAGCTTTTAGTCCCAAAGGACGCAAATACAAAACCCTGGTGCTGATCAATGGTGCCTATGGCAAACGTGCTGCCAAGATTCTTGACATGATGGGACGGGTAAATGTTCCTCTGGAATTTGACGAGGAAAAGCCGCTTGACCCGGTAGATTTGCACAAGGCGCTGATGGAAGATGAAAATATCAGCTCGGTTTTCTGGGTCCATTGCGAAACCACAACCGGTATCATCAATCCGGTGCGCGAACTGGCCGAAATCTGCCAGGCCCAGAACAAGACCGTCATTCTTGATGCCATGAGTTCATTTGGCGCCCTGCCATTGAATATGTCGATTGATGGTGTTGATGTACTGGTTTCATCGGCCAATAAATGTATCGAGGGCGTACCCGGTTTTGGTTATGTGCTGGCCCGGCGCGATCTGCTGGAGGCATCAAAGGGCAAATCGGCTTCCTTGTCGCTTGATCTTTATGACCAGTGGCAGGCCATGGAAAAAACCCGGCAATTCCGCTTCACCCCGCCAACTCACACCCTGGTTGCCTTCCACACTGCCCTGCAACTGCATATGCGTCAGGGCGGTGTTGCCGCCCGGTTTGAACGTTATCAGCGCAACCGCAATAATCTGCTAAAGGGCATGCGCCGCCTTGGCTTTGAAACCCTGCTGGATGATAAAATTTCCGGCCCCATTATCCAGACATTCCTGTCACCTGATGACAGCAATTATGATTTTGAGGTGTTTTATAACAAATTGCGTTCGCGCGGTTTTGCCATCTATCCCGGCAAGCTGACCAAACGCGACAGTTTCCGTGTTGGCACCATTGGCAATCTCAATGATGCTGTATTCCGCCAGTTCCTGAAAGATGTGGCCGAAGTGCTGCAGGAAATGAAAATCAATCTCACCTGAACAAAAGGAAAATCCCATGTCATCTGATTATAATTATTCCCGCACCTATCGCGGCAAGGTCAAGGCTCTGGTTCTTGACTGGAGTGGCACCCTTGCTGATGCCTATGTT
>JALXCV010000161.1 GCA_026990765.1 Hyphomicrobiales bacterium
CTGAAACCGGGGTTGATCCGGCCCATGGGCGCAATCTGATTGTGGCCTTCAAGCAGGATGTAGAAAAGAACCGTTATGCAACCTGGGCTGAGCTTATGGGTTATTGCAGCAATTCAGCCAGTCCGGTTGGCAGGTTCCTGTTGGAGCTGCATGGTGAGGACCGGATGTATTTTCGCCAGTCAGATGCCTTGTGCAATGCCCTGCAGGTGATCAATCATTTGCAGGATTGCAAGGATGATTTCAAGTCACTGGACCGCTCATATCTGCCCGGCATATGGCTCAGGGCCAAGGGTGAAGTGCCTGAAGCTGTAATGAAAGACAAGGCATCAGACGGGCTAAGGGAGGTTTTCAACCAGTGCCTGGCCGGAACCCGTGACCTGCTGCAAGAAGCTGACAAGCTGCCACAGGCATTAATGTCAAGGCGGCTGGCCATGGAAACCTCGGTCATTCTGAAAATTGCCTGGGCGCTGCATGATCTGCTGTTGCTTCAGGACCCGGTGGCTCGCCGGGTCGAATTGAACAAGTTGCAACTGGCAAAATGCACTATGTCGGGTGCCTGGCGAGGGTTCTGGCGCTGATGCTGTTTTGGGCGGGAATTTTCTGCATTGCCGGCTGGCTTGGTCTGGCTTTTTTCCGGCACGGTTTCTGGCGGGTTGACCAGTTGCTGGACAAAACTCCAAAAGACCTTGCCAAATGGCCAGATGTGGTGGCGGTAATTCCGGCACGCAATGAAGCAGAACAGATTGAAACTGTGCTGAAAGCACTGCTTGAACAGCAATATCCAGGCCGGTTCGAAATCATTGTAGTCAATGATTCCAGCACTGATGATACGGCAGAAATTGTCAAATCAATAAATGGTGCAAGGCTGGTCAATGCTGCCAGCCTGCCTGATGGCTGGGCCGGGAAAATGTGGGCCTTGTCAGAAGGTTTGCGGCAGGCAGAGAAATTGAAGCCTGAATATTACTGGCTTAGCGATGCTGATATTTACCATGAAGCTGGCGTATTAAAAGCACTGGTTGGCCATGCCGAAACAAGGCAAACTGCCCTCACATCGCAAATGGTACGGCTGAAATGCGAAAGCTTTTGGGAAAAACTGCTGGTTCCTGCCTTTATTTTTTACTTTGCCCTGATCTATCCTTTCCGGGCGATAAACAATCCGGCCAGTTCGATTGCCGGGGCGGCAGGAGGTTCGATATTGATCAAACGCGAAGCACTTGATGCTATTGGTTCAATCGCTGCCATAAAGGATGCACTGATTGATGATTGCGCCCTTGGCAAGGAGGTCAAGCAAAAGGGTTACAAAATATGGCTGGGATTTGCAGAACAAAGCATATCGCTGCGCGGTTATGAAACTCTTGCCGGTTTTTGGGCAATGGTCAAACGCTCTGCCTATACCCAGCTTGCATACTCGCCTGCCCTGCTGGTTGCTGCCATGTCAGGACTGGCATTTTCGCATTTGCTACCGGTCATTCTGCTGTTCAGCGGTTATTTTTTACTCGGGCTGGTTGCATGGGCAATCATGAGTTTTATATATTGGCCAATAGTGAAATTTTACCATTTGTCACCACTATTTGCCATCACCCTGCCGCTGGCTGCCAGCCTGTTTGGAGCAATGACTATTTCATCAGCGTGGGCGCATCATTTTGGCGGGGAAAAGCAATGGCGGGGGCGGGACATATAGCCGTTTTGCCACATGGCCCTAAACCTGCCATAAAAATGTTGTGGATGCCTGTTTCAAAATGCTAGGTTGAAATGATTGTGCGCAAAAAATGAGAACTTTATAAATGCCACTGCAAACACCATTACTGGATCAGGTCAACAATCCGATGGACCTGAAAAAAATCAAACCGGAACAACTGCCCCAATTATGCGATGAATTACGCGCCGAGGTGATTGATGCGGCAGCTGAATCAGGCGGGCATTTTGGTGCCGGGCTTGGGGTGGTAGAGTTGACAGTGGCACTGCATTATGTGTTTGACACTCCGCACGACCGGTTGATCTGGGATGTCAGCCATCAGGCATATCCGCATAAAATCCTGACCAATCGTCGGGACCGTATCCGCAAGATACGCCAGAGTGACGGGCTGTATGGATTTACCAAGCGCAGCGAAAGCGAATTTGACCCATTCGGCACCGGCCACAGTTCAACCTCAATATCTGCTGCCTACGGCATGGCCAAGGCGCGCGACCTGACCGGTGGTGACAATCATATTATTTCGGTTATCGGTGATGGTGCCATGTCTGCCGGGCTGGCCTATGAGGCGATGAACAATGCCGGGGCTGACAAATCGCGGATGATTGTCGTTTTGAATGATAATGGCATGTCGATTTCACCCGGTGTCGGGGCGCTGACCAATTATCTGTCACGGCTGGTTTCATCGCGCCCGTTCCTGTCACTGCGCGATATTGCCAAACAGCTTTCCAAGAAATTTCCCGAACCAATTCAGGTGGCAGCAGCAAGGGCGGATGAATTTGCCCGCGGCATGGTGTTTGGCGGCACCTTGTTTGAAGAGCTGGGATTTTATTATGTCGGACCGGTTGACGGGCATGACATAGATACGCTGGTGCCGATCTTGCAGAATGTCCGCGATGCTGAAAAGCTGGGGCCAATATTGGTGCATGTGGTCACCGAAAAGGGCAAGGGCAATCCGTTTGGCAAGGACCACAAGGAAAAATATCACGCCATCGGCAAATTTGACAAAAAGACCGGCGAGATTGCAACTTCAATCAGCAATGCCCCGTCTTACACCAGAGTGTTTGCCAAATCCCTGATCAAGGAAGCAGAAAAAGACGACAAGATAGTTGCCATTACAGCAGCCATGCCGTCTGGCACCGGCATTGACAAGTTTGAAGAGCATTTTCCAGATCGCACCTTTGATGTCGGAATTGCCGAACAGCACGCAGTGACCTTTGCAGCAGGCATGGCAACGGAAGGCTACAAGCCGTTTATCGCCATTTATTCCACCTTCCTGCAACGTGCCTATGACCAGATTGTACATGATGTGGCCCTGCAGAACCTTCCGGTTCGCTTTGCCATTGACCGGGCCGGGCTGGTGGGCAATGACGGGGCAACCCATGCCGGCAGTTTTGATGTGGCATATCTGGCCTGTCTGCCCAATATGGTAGTAATGGCAGCAGCTGATGAAGCAGAACTGGTGCATATGGTGGCAACAGCCAGCGCCATTGATGATGGTCCTTGCGCCTTTCGCTATCCGCGTGGAGAAGGCGTCGGGGTTGAACTGCCCGATGTAGGTGTGCCTCTGGAAATCGGCAAGGGACGGATTATCCGTGAAGGAAACAAGGTTGCGCTATTGTCATTCGGGTCACGTTTGCAGGAATGTCTGCGCGCGGCTGATGAACTTGAGGCACAAGGGTTGTCAACCACGGTTGCCGATGCAAGATTTGCCAAACCGCTTGATACCGAGTTGCTGAAACAGCTGGCCATGAATCATGAAGTGCTGATAACGGTTGAAGAAGGCTCGATTGGCGGCTTTGGCACCCAGGTTCTGCATGCACTGGCAGCATCCAACCTGTTAAGCAAGGGTTTGCGGGTGCGCCCGATGTTCCTGCCTGACAATTTCGTGATCCACGGGTCGATGGATGAGCAATATCAGATTGCCGGATTGCAGACTGAACATATTGTTGCTGAAGTATTTGCGGCGCTGAATGGTGAAGCAAAGACCATCATCGACCAGAAAACCAGAGCTTAAAATATGGCCGCCCAGTCCTGTAACATCTCACACGACAATATTGATCGTGACAAAATTGCTGCCATGGTGAAAAAGGCATCATCGTCATTTTACTGGGCCATGCGGATTTTGAGCAAACCGAAACGCGATGCGATGTTTGCGGTTTATGCCTTTTGCCGGGCGGTTGATGATGTAGCTGACGGCAATATTGAATATTCGGTCAAGCAGACCGCTCTAAAGCGCTGGCGCGATGAGGTAGATGCGCTTTATGGCGGTATGCCGAAATTTTCCATCATTCAGGCCCTGAAAAAACCGGTTGCAGATTTTGGTCTGCGACAGGAAGATTTTATTGCAGTGATTGACGGTATGCAGATGGATGCTGACGGGCCGGTGGTGGCACCATCAGCCCAAGAGCTTGATGTTTATTGTGACCGGGTGGCATCAGCGGTTGGTCGTCTGTGCGTTTGCATATTTGGCGAGCCGGGCGAAAACGGGATGCAACTGGCATATCATCAGGGCCGGGCATTGCAACTGACCAATATTCTGCGCGATGTGGATGAAGATGCCGGTGATGGCCGGTTATATTTACCACGCGAATTGCTGGAAAAACATGGCGTACCATTTGATGATCCAATGAAAGTGATGGATTATCCAGGATTTGTCAAAGTCTGGCGCGAAGTTGCTGAGCAGGCAAGCGAGCATTATCTGGAAACCCGCAAAGCCCTTGAGAAATGCAAGCGCCACAATGTGCGGGCCTCAATCATCATGATGGAAGTCTATGAGCGCAATCTGAAACGAATGATGGCGCTTGACGATGCCGTAATTGCTGACAGAAATGTTTCAAAACGGCTGGTTGGCAAATTTGAAAAACTGGTGATTGCCCTTCGCTATGCGCTGGTTTAAGGTTGGTGCGGTGAGAAATATCTGTTGCATTGGCCATTATCCGGTCATTTATGCCTGTCCAAAAACCACCTCTTACTTGCAAGGGGTGAGGCTGTTTTTCGTGACCGCGCAAACCATGAGGTCAGCCACATGAGTACCATCCATATTATCGGCGCCGGGCTGGCCGGATTATCAGCGGCAGTGCAACTGGCCAGGAGCGGTGCGCAGATTGTCATTCATGAAGGGGCCAATCAGGCCGGCGGGCGGGCGCGGTCATTTTATGACAGGCATCTGGACCGGCTTATAGATAATGGCAATCACCTGATGCTGTCAGGCAATTATTCGGTGCTGAATTTTCTCAACCTGATCAGGGCTGAAACCAGACTTGCCGGGCCTGGACAGGCAAAATTTGATTTTGCTGATCTGGAAACCGGTGATTTCTGGTCGATTGATTTTAATCGTGGACCGGTCCCCTTGTGGGTGCTGTATCAGAACCGGCGTGTGCCGGGCACTTCAATGCTGGATTATCTGTCAGGGTTAAAACTCCTGACTGCCGGTGATCGCTCAATAGCAAGCCTGTTCGGTGATCAGGGACAGATGTATCGGCGGTTCTGGGAACCGTTTTCAGTGGCAGTGCTCAATACCGCGCCCGATGTGGCAGTGGCGCGATTGCTGTTGCCGGTGATCAGGGAGACACTGGCCAAGGGGGCTGACTACTCAAAGCCGTTAGTGGCAAAGGTCGGCCTTTCTGATACTTTTGTTGATCCGGCGCTAAAATGGCTGTCCTATCGCAAGGTGGATGTGCGAATGGGGCGCAGAATCAGCGCTGTTGAAGATGATGGAAAACGGGTTACTGCCATCAGAACCGGCAAATCCAAAGAAGTTCTGGGTGCTGATGACAAGGTGGTGATGGCGGTTCCGGCCAATATTGCGCCAACACTGGTTAGTGGCATTTGTGCTCCCGACCGGTTTGCCCCGATAGTCAATGCACATTTTCTGGTCGAGGGACTGGATGATACAAAGCTGAAATCAAAAATGATCGGGCTGGTTGCCTCACCGGCGCACTGGCTGTTTGTACGCGATGATATTATCTCGGTTACAGTTAGTGCCGGGCATGATCTGGCCGGCAAACCGGCAGCCGATATAGCGGCAACCATCTGGCCGGATATAGCAAAAATATGTGGCCTTGATGGCAGGGAAATACCGCCAGTGCGGATTATCAAGGAACACAGGGCAACGTTTCAGGTAACGGCTGAACAGTTGGCAAAGCGGCCAAAAACCACTACACATCTGAATAATCTGGTACTTGCGGGCGACTGGACAGACACCGGCCTGCCTGCAACCATTGAAGGTGCAATCCGCTCTGGCGTCAGTGCGGCAAGGGAAATAATCAAATGAGTGATCTTGGCGAACAGGCATGGAAAAATGCCAGAGATGCAGCAGCCAGACTGCTGGATATGCAAAAAGATGACGGGCATATTGTGTTTGAGCTGGAAGCTGATGCCACCATTCCGGCCGAGTATATTTTCCTCAATCATTTTATTGACGATCTGCAACCGGAGCTGGAAGCGGAAATGGGCGAGTATCTGCGCTCCATCCAGTCTGATGTTCATGGCGGCTGGCCGCTGTTTCATGATGGTGACTTTAATATATCAGCTTCGGTTAAAGCCTATTATGCGCTGAAGATTATCGGTGATGATATTGAGGCTGAACATATGGTGCGCGCCCGCAAGGCGATAATTGATTATGGCGGGGCGGAAAAGGCCAATGTGTTTACCCGTTATGCGCTGGCGCTGTTTGGACAGGTGCCGTGGCGCGCAGTTCCGGCAATGCCGGTTGAACTGATGTTAATGCCTAAATGGTTCCCGGTTAATATCTGGAAATTTGCCTACTGGTCGCGCACGGTTATTGCACCATTGCTGATCCTTGGCTCAACAAGACCACTGGCGAAAAATCCGCGCAAGGTTGATTGCCTGGAACTGTTCAAGACACCGGTTGATCAGGTTAAGGTGTGGACGGTCAATCCCACTGGTTCAAAATGGGGTGATTTCTTTTTAGCGCTCGACAAGATTTTGCAACCGGCCCAAAAATATATATTCCCCAATCTGCCATTTCGTAAAAAAGCCATCAAGCGGGCTATCGAGTTCATCAACCCGAGACTTAACGGATTTGACGGGCTGGGTGCAATTTTCCCGGCTATGGCCAATACGGTAATGGCATTTGATGTTCTGGGATATGACAGGGAGCACCCTGATTATGTTGTGGCACTGGGCGCTGTGCGCAAGCTGGTGGTAGAAACCAGAGACAAGCGCAAAGGGGTGCCGCGTTATTGCCAGCCATGTGTATCACCGATCTGGGATACATCACTTGCAGCCCATGCAATGCTGGATGCCGGAGTGGAGCGCGATGATCCGCGTCTGATCAAATTATGCGACTGGCTGGCAAGGGAGCAGATACTTGATTGTGTCGGTGACTGGGCGGTAAATGCACCTGATTTGCGACCCGGCGGATGGGCGTTTCAGTACAAGAATGATTATTATCCCGATGTGGATGATACGGCAGTTGTCGGAATGCTGCTGCACCGGGTTGATCCCAAACGCTATGAAAACAATATTGAACGCGCTGCCGACTGGATAGAGGGCATGCAGTCAACAAATGGTGGCTGGGGTGCATTTGATATTGACAATAATGCCGACTTCCTCAACTCGATACCTTTTGCCGATCATGGCGCCCTGCTCGACCCGCCAACTGTTGATGTGGCGGCGCGCTGCCTGTCTTTCCTTGCCCAGATTGGCTATCACCACACGCATCCGGTAATCAGGCGCGGGGTGCAGTTCCTTAAAAGTGAGCAGGAAGAAGACGGCTCATGGTTCGGGCGCTGGGGAACCAACTATATTTATGGCACATGGTCAGCACTTTGCGCGCTTAATGCGGTTGGTGAAAACATGCAGGCCGATTATATACGCAAATCGGTTGCATGGCTGAAATCCCGCCAGAGAGATGATGGCGGCTGGGGCGAGGATGGCGCAACCTATTGGGAAGAACGCCGGGCAGAGGAAAAAACTTCAACCCCGTCACAAACCGCATGGGCATTGCTGGGGCTGATGGCTGCCGGTGAAGTTGATGAACCTTGTGTCGATAAAGGCATAACACATCTGAATAATGCTCCGCGTGAAGGTGCCAAATGGGATGAGGAAGCCTATACAGCCGTTGGTTTCCCGCGGGTTTTCTACCTGCGCTATCATGGTTATTCCGCCTTTTTCCCGACATGGGCGCTGGGGCGCTATGCAAAGCTGAAACGTGGTAATTCAAGGGCGGTTGAATGGGGGATGTAAAGTTGGAGCATGTCAGGCCAGCAACAGAACTGACAGGATCATGCCGGTTAATTGCAGGCTGTTTCAACCTTGACTTTCAGAAAACCCATTGACCCATGTCCTCACCTTCAGCAATTGCCCTGATAACCGGTATGCACTTTGAAAAAGTCGTAGCTGACAAGGCTGTGGCCGGTTCTGGCATCAAAACCTATATTGCCGGGCCAGGTGCTAAAAATGGCAGGCAGGCAGTGCAACAGGCAGCAAGATACGGGGCGAAACTGATTGTCAGTTTCGGGGTTTGCGGAGGGCTTGATCCTGATTTGAAATGCGGCAATGTGATCATACCGCGCAAGATCTTGTTGGATGAAGGAGCAACCAGCATAACAACTGACGAGGCCAGCGTTTCCATGCTGTCACAGCTTGTCGAACAGCAGTTTTATGTCAAGAATGGTGACATGTTGTGCACCGGAAAAGCCGTAACGCAAACTGGCGACAAGGCCAGATTGTTCAATGCAACCAAAGCGGTGGCAGTTGATATGGAAAGTGGATTTCTGGCACTGGAGGCTGAACGGGTTAATCTGCCATTTGCGGTTATGCGGGTGGTGCACGATACTGCGGATCAACCCATACCCCCTGCCCTTGCCAGTATCAGCAATGATGACGGGCAGATAAACCCGTTTGGTCTGATAATTGCCCTGATCAGACATTGGCCGGGGCTGGCAGTAT
This sequence comes from Hyphomicrobiales bacterium, assembly GCA_026990765.1. Classification (GTDB taxonomy): domain Bacteria; phylum Pseudomonadota; class Alphaproteobacteria; order Rhizobiales; family Aestuariivirgaceae; genus JALWJW01. The sequence continues at coordinate 8,612 of JALXCV010000161.1, forward strand.
TGAAAAGACTGGCCAATAATGACGCGATTGCCCGTGATATCATGGCATCACTGGCACGTATCCTGTCTGGCAATGACGACAAGAAATAAACTGAGATCAGCTCATTAAACAGCTTCTTGCTGTTCAGCTTTTGTATCTTCTTTTGTTACTTCGGCAGTTACTTCTGTCACCAGCTGTTCATAGACGTCATCAGCCGGGCGCTGGTTTGACAAATCAAAATCCTCAACCATCGGGCCTTCAGTGTCGATGCCTTTTAGAAAAACCTTCAGGGCTTTCAGCGGATGGGCAACCGTGTCGTTTACCGCGGTTGGCTCAAAGCCTGAATGGACCATGCAGTCGGCGCATTTTTCATATCTGCCGGTGCCATAGGCGTCCCAGTCGGTATCTTCCATCATTTCCCTGAAGGTTTTTGCATAACCTTCTGAAATCAGGTAACAGGGTTTTTGCCAGCCGAAAATATTGCGGGTGGCATTGCCCCACGGGGTGCACTGATAACGCTGGTTCCCGGCCAGAAAATCAAGGAACAGGGTTGACTGGTTGAAAATCCATTTGCCGCCATTTTTCTTGTTTGCCCGGAAAATATCGCGGAAAAGGTTTTTGGTCTGGGTGCGTTTCAAAAAGCTTTCCTGACCTTCGGCCCGCTCATAGGCATAGCCGGGGGAAATGGTTATGCTTTCAACACCCATGGTCATGGCAAAGTCAAAAAACCTGCCTGCTGCTTCTGGCGTAGCATTGTTGAACAGGGTGGAATTGATAGTTACCCGGAACCCCTTTTCCACTGCCATCTTGATAGCTTCAACCGCAATCTTGAAGGTGCCTTCCTGATTGACTGCCTTGTCATGTTCTTCTTCCAGCCCGTCAAGATGGATTGAAAAGGTAAGGTAGGGAGATGGTGAATAATCCTTCATCCGCTTTTTCAGCAACAGGGCATTGGTGCACAGATAGACAAATTTCTTGCGGGCGATAATGCCTTCGACAATTTGCTGCATGTCCTTGTGGATCAGCGGTTCACCGCCGGGTATCGAGACGATCGGTGCACCACATTCATCAACTGCATCAAGGCATTCCTGAACGGTGAGGCGCTTGTCCAGTATCGGTTTGGGATAGTCAATCTTCCCGCATCCAGGGCATGCCAGATTGCATTTGAACAGTGGTTCAAGCATCAAAACCAGCGGGTAGCGCTTAACGCCCATAATTTTTTGTTTGATTATATAGGCGCCGACACGGGCCTGCTGGATAAAAGGGACTGCCATATTAACTTTCCAAACTGTTTGCGGGCTTTCACGTAAGACCTATCACCGCTTGCGTCAAGAGCGCTACTTCTTTACCGGATGGCGGGCAATGGTCCAGGCAATGAACTGGGGTAAAACGATCAGGGTACAGATGAGCGTAATAATTATGGCTATCGTAAGGAGTTCACCCATGGATGAAGTGCCCTTGTGCGGAGACAGCCACAAGGTGCCAAAAGAACCGATAGTGGTAAAGGCTGAAATCATCACAGCCCTTGGGGTGGTGGTATCAACCACATGTTTTTTACCGTGCATTTCGCGGGCGCGCATGACATAGTGAATGGCTGAATCCACCCCTAGCCCCAGCAATAGCGGCATGACGATAACATTGGCAAAATTGAACGGTGACTTGAAAATTACCGTATAGGCCAGCATCAAGAGACCGGCAAGAATCAGCGGCAACAAAACCAGAGCTACATCAATGGGGGAACGCAGCACCGGAATCAGCACAACCAAAACCATGGCCAGTGCAATCATGGTGGCCAGAATCATCGATTGCGAGACTACTTCTGCCGCCCCGGTAATCTCAACCGGTGAGCCGGTTGCATTTTCGGCAACGGCTTTGACGCTGTCGACAAACCGGCGCAGATTGGCTTCGTGCGAGACATCCATTTTCGGGATAACCTCAAGTCGCCAGCGACCATCACCAGTTATGTAACGTCTTGCCACTTCACTATCCATGGTATCAGCATTTATCGGTTCGGCAACTGACATCAAGGCAAGCTGGTGTAACAGGCCAGGTAATTGCATGAACAGATCACGCTCCAGCATTTTCAGGGTTTTGCCAGTTGCCGGAACCGGGTCTGTCAGCAGCAGCAATGTTCGGCGCAATTGCCCGGCAGACTGTTTTAAGGCGCTGTTGGTGCCGGCGGCATTTTCAATGCGTTGCAGATCGCGCTGCAGGGAACGCAATGCAACCTGGCGGGTCTCAGCATCAATATTGCTTGTCACCACTCTGGTTGGAAGAGTACCGCTCAAACTGTGTAATGCAAGCAACTTTTGTTGCTGGCGCTTGGGCAGAAAACTGTCTATCCAGCGAACTTCACGCACTTCAGGAAGTTGCTTCAGCCTTGCTGCTATCTGGATTGCACTGTCAGCATCGGGCATGATGATCTGGGCGGCATAGGCTTCGCCTGGTTCATCAACCAGCACTTTTTTAAAAGCCTTGACCGTTGGAGCCTTTGGGTCTTTCAAATTGATTGGATCACCATCAAAGCGAACATCCGGCAACAGCAGCACCGCAGCAATGGCTACAAAAATGGTGAAAACCGTGGTTCCCAGCCGTAAATGCTGCCAGACCGGTTTGGGCAATTTATGAGCATTGTGCTTTTCAGTCTTATAGGCAATCACATCATCAGAAATATGAATTGTGGATAAAATTGCCGGGATCAGCGTCAAGGAACTGATAAAGGCAATAACAATGCCGCCAGCAGCAATTATTCCCAACTGGGCCATGCCGACAAAGTTTGACGGGACAAATGCCAAAAATGCCAAAGAGGTGGTTAATGTGCACAGCGCCAGTGCCGGGCCGGTATTGCTGGCACCAATGGTTATGGCAGCAAGCCTGCCCTTGCCATTCATCCGCTCTTCCCAATAGCGCAGCACTGCATGCACGGCATAATCAATGCCAAGGCCGATAAACAGCACGGCAAAGGCCACAGAAATCATGTTCAGCGAGCCAATAGCTATGGTGGCAAAGCCAACATTGATCATGAACCCTAAAACCAGCAGGCCAAGGGCTGGTATAATCAACCGGGCAACCGGCAGGCCAAACCAGATGATGATGGTTACCAGCAGAAATGATACCAGTCCGGCAATTGCAGCCCCTTCGGTAACCGATTGCAGTTCTTCAGCATTAAGAGCCGCCTCACCGGTCAGACTTACCCTGACTTTGCCACCATTGGTGTTTTCAGGGTCAGAAATAATCCTGCGGGCTTCTTTCAAGGCAGCTTCTGCCGGTTCAATCTTTGAAAAATCCAGTTCCGGCTTGACGGTAATATACCAGCGCTTTGGTTCATTGCCGATGCCGCCGGTTACGATCTTTGTCCAGTCCAGAGGGTGGGTCTTGTTATTGACACGGGCCAGTACGGTTTTGCTGGCCTGGGTGAAAAAACCTGACAGGGCATCTGGCGCCCTGCCAGCCTCCACGGCTGGAACAATCTGGCCTACAAGCTGGGCAAGGCCTGCAAGATTGGATTGATTGGCAAGAGTTGAGATCAGACCGCTGCTGGCTGCAACTTTGTGAACAATATCGGTCACTTCAGCTTCGGGCAGATACAAAATGCCGTTTCTTTCAAAGAAAGGATCAAGACCGGGAGCATATACTCCGGTAAACAGTTTTGGCTGTGCCCTGAATGACTGGACAATGGCACGGCCTGCCTGTTTTGCCTGTTTGGCCGTATCAGCTTCAACAACTACCAGAAAAGTATTGTCAGATAGCGGGAAGGCACGTTTATAATCGTTGAAATGCTGGCGAAATGGCAGGTCCGATGCAATCATGTTGCCCGGATCAGTATTGATCTCAAGGCTGGTAAAGGCGGTAAAAATGGATATTGCCGCCAAAATCAGGTAGGTGATGATTACTACACCAGCATGACGGGCAGAGAAATTTGCCACCCGGCCATATATATTAACCGGCGGACGCCTTGTCTTGCCTGGATTTCTTTGCTTTTTAATCATTCACCAACAACTCTTCAAGATGACTTGCCAAGAGCATTTTTGGCAATGCGGGCAAGACTTTCCCATGCAGGACCCGGGAACTTATGCAGATCAGCCATCACCTTGTCAAAGGCCGTAACGAACCAGTCAACATCATCATCATTGATAATCAGTGGCGGTATCAGCTTTATGGTGGTCATGGCGTTACCGGCAACCTGGGTTAAAACCCTGTGATCCTGCAGCATCGGAATGGTGACAGCCTGACAGAACAGATCGGCATTCATCTTGTTGACAGTTGCCCATGCGGTTCTAAGTCCCAGTGATTTTGGTTTGCCAAATTCAATAGCCAGCATCATGCCCCGCCATCTGACGTCGTGGATGAATTCATATTTATCCTTTAGAGCCAGCAGCCGGTTGCCAAGCCTGTCGCCCATAATGGCAGCATTTTCGATGATGTTTTCATCATCATAAACACTTAAAGTGGCAAGACCTGCGGTCATGGCGAAATTGGATTTGCCAAAGGTTGATGAATGCACCACTGCCCGGTCAAGCGATGTAAATGTCTTGTTGAATATTGAGGCTTTCATGATCACCGCAGCGACAGGCACATATCCGCCAGACAAGGATTTTGACAGGACAACAATATCAGGTTCAGCACTTTCTTCATGATGCAGCCCCAAGAATTTTCCGGTCCGGCCCATGCCGCACTGGATTTCATCGGCAACAAACAGCACTCCATGTTTTCTGCAAAGCCTTGAGGCTTCAGCCAGATAGCCTGCAGGCGGGATATTAACTCCCTTGCCCTGTACCGGTTCAATAAAAAAGGCAGCGCAGTCAGCTTTGGCCAGTTCGCGATCAAGGGCTTCAAGATCACCAAACGGCACCTTGCGTGAAGCTGCCAGATCGCCGAATTTTTCCTTGAAAATCTCTGAACCGTTCATCGCCAGAGAACCGGTTGTCAGGCCATGAAAGGCTGATGAGGCATATATGACCGTATTTTTGCCGGTAGCGCGGCGGGCAAATTTGATAGCAGTTTCATTGGCCTCTGATCCGGTTGAGCAGAAATACACATTGTCCAGATCATAACCGATCCTGTCTTTTAACTGTTTGGCCAGCAAGCCGCATAAAAGCGGGGTTTCCATCTGTACCAGTGATGAATATTCAGATTGCATAAAGTCAATCAGTGCATCACGTACTACCTGATTATGCCGGCCAATATTATAAACTCCGTAACCGGCCAGCGTATCAAGATATTTGTTGCCATCTGCATCCCATAAATAGGCCCCTTTGGCTTTAACATATGGTTTGTCAAAGCCGATTATCTTCAAGGCCTTGGCAAATTTTGGATTTACGTGGGCTGCGTAAAGCGAATTGGTTTCCGGTCCATACTGGTCAAAAAGCTGTTTGATATTGAATGTCATGTCTGATTCCGCGAGATTTGATGAAGCCTTATAGCACTGACCGGCAAATTTTTTCAGTGACAAATTTAAACCATATTGACTTTATATCAATTTGATATATGTTCAGGCGATATATAACAGACTGATATATTATTCAACAATCCGGTAAATACCATGAATGTGCGCACATTGTGTCTTGGGATACTCTCCATGCGAGAGGCCTCGGGCTACGAAATCAAGAAAATGATCGAAGAAGATGTCTTTGGGCATTTCATCGAGGCCAGCTATGGATCGATATATCCAGCCCTTGGCCGTATGACTGAAGAAGGGCTGTTGTCGGTACGCTCGGAAGAACAGGCGGGAAAACCTGACAAAAAGGTCTACACCATAACCCCGTCGGGCCTTTCTGAACTGGCCATGGCACTGGAAGTTGATCCGGCAAAGGACAAGTTTCGATCAGAATTCCTGTTTCAGATGTTACTGGGAGAGATGCTGCCAGCCAACCATCTGGCACTTATTTATGAAGCCCAGATCGATTATTTGCGCGAAGAAATCGCCCGCATCAAACAACGTGGCGATGAAAGCGAACAGCATGATGGCATGCAGTTTGTCAGCAAATACGGAATAGTCAGCCTGAGCGCCGGATTGAATTATCTGGAAGAAAACAAACAGGAATTTCTGGGCAGGCTAAACAAGGCAAAGGCAACCAAACAATGAAAGCTTCATATTTCTGGGCATTCGGCTTTGCCTTGCTGATTGCAGGCTGGTTCATATCCGGTGACCCCTCACTGGTCGGGCTGGATATGCAGCCATTATACAAGGCATCTGCCAAGGCAGAACCGGTAGCAGAGAAAAAACCTGATACTGAAAAACTGTTCAGGGTTGAAGTCAAATTATTCAAATCCAGAATACGCAATTCATCGCTGATGGTTCATGGTCGCACTGAAATTGACAAAAAAATCACGGTCAGGGCGCGTACACCGGGAATCGTTGAGCAGGCACCGCTCAAAGAAGGTGACAGGGTAAAGGCCGGCCAGCTTTTATGCCGGCTGGACATGAAGGACCGCAAGGCACGCCTTGCTGAAGCAAAAGCCAGAATGGCCAGCGCCAGACGTGACTATTACGCCACCAGCAAGCTGGCACAAAGAAAATTTGCATCCATAGCCAAACAGGCATCAGACAAGGCACGATATGATGCAGCAGTAGCGGCTGTCGAGCAGATCGAGCTGGAGATGAAATGGGTGAACATTACTGCACCAATTGATGCAACTGTAACTGAGCTGCAAGGTGAGCAGGGAAGCTATCTGCAACCGGGACAGGCCTGTGCCACACTTTCAGTATTTGACCCGATACTGGTTAGCGCGCAGGTGGGTGAGCGTGATATTTCAAAACTGAAAACCGGCCAGTCCGGCACGGCAAAGCTGGTTACCGGTGAAAAGGTTGCAGGAACGCTCAGCTTTATTTCACCCAATGCCGACATTGCCACGCGAACCTTCAAGGTGGAAATGAAAGTCGACAATCATGATCACAGCTTGCGCGATGGTGTTACTGCTGAAATTACATTTCCGCTTCCTGATGTGAAAGCCCATTTGCTGCCAGCTGGTATAATAGGGCTTAATGATGCGGGGGTTATTGGTGTCAAGCTGGTTGATGAGAAGGACAGGGTGAAGTTTTATCCGGTAAAAATCCTTGGTCAGACCAGAAAGGGAAGCTGGGTCAGCGGGCTTCCTGATCAGGCAAGAATCATTATTAACGGTCAGGATTATGTACTTGAGGGACAGATGGTTGAAACCGCTGTCAAAGGCAGTCAATCATGATTTCCGCCCTTGAAACCCTGCTAAGAAGACCGCGCATTGTCCTGACTATGATGGTGGTGGTGCTGATTGCCGGGGTAACCAGCTATCTGACACTGCCCAAGGAGGCACGGCCCAACATTGATGTGCCGGTTTATTATGTCGCTATCCCCCTGCCCGGCATTTCCCCTGAAGATTCTGAACGCCTGTTGATCAAACCGATGGAAGATGAACTGCGCGGACTGGACGGATTAAAAGAGATTACCGGCATAGCATCTGAAGGTTTTGCCGGAATTGTTTTAGAGTTTGAAACCAGTGTCGACACTGATGAAGCGGCAAGGAAAGTGCGCGAAAAAGTTGATCTGGCAAAGGCCAGTCTTCCTGATGATGCCGAAGAGCCGGTAGTCAATGAAGTCAATATGAACCTGTTCCCGGTCATCTATCTGTCCGTTTCCGGCGATGTTCCAGAGCGAACATTGTTCCGCCATGCCAAATTGTTGCAAAAGCAGATTGAAAACATCCCTTCAGTGCTGGAAGTCAATATGGGGGGTGAACGCGAGGAACTGCTGGAGGTCAATATAGATGAGTTGAAACTCGAGGCCTATGACATATCCCAGGCAGAACTCATTCAGGCCGTTACCAGAAACAATCAGCTGGTGGCAGCTGGTGCCATAGATGCCGGCAATGGCCGCTTCAATGTCAAGGTTCCCGGCCTGTTCAAGACTGCAAGAGATGTTTTTTCCGTGCCCGTAAAGGTGAATGGCGATGCTGTTATCACCCTTGGGGACATTGCTGATATTCGCCGCACCTTCAAGGATGCCAGCAGCTATTCGCGGTATAATGGCAAACCGTCAATTTCGCTGTCAGTAGTCAAGCGGATGGGTGAAAATATTGTTGAAACCAACGATCAGGTGCACAAAGTTGCCAATTTGACCACAAAGAACTGGCCTGAAACCATTCATGTCAATTTTGCCCTTGATGAATCAAAAAAGATCTTTCAGGTGCTTGGCTCCCTGCAAAGCTCAATCTTTACCGCTATTGCGCTGGTGATGGTTATCTGTGTGGCAGCACTGGGCACCCGTTCAGCATTACTGGTCGGATTTGCCATTCCAACCTCATTCATGCTCGGATTCCTGATTGTCAATCTTTTGGGCAAGACCATAAACAACATGTTGATGTTCGGCATGGTTTTGACAGTTGGCATGCTGGTCGATGGAGCCATCGTGATAACCGAATATGCCGACCGGAAAATGTCGGAAGGCATTGGCAAGAAAGAAGCCTATATCATGGCTTCAAAGAGGATGTTCTGGCCGGTAGTATCTTCAACCGCCACAACGCTTGCCGCTTTCCTTCCAATGCTGTTCTGGCCGGGAGTTACCGGTAAATTCATGGCCAATCTGCCAATTACCGTGATCATAGTACTGACTGCATCTTTGGTTACAGCCATGATTTTCCTTCCTGTTCTGGGGTCTTTCATCGGCAAGCCGGAAAAACATTCATCGCATAATCTGGAACGGCTGGCCGGGTCGGAATTTGGCGCACCAGAAGGGCTGACCGGCTTTACCGGCGGCTATATTGCTGTTTTGTCCAGACTGATACGCTATCCAATCATGGTTTCGCTGATCGTGTTTGCCGGGCTTGGATATGTATTTTTCAGTTTTTCGCAAACCGGAACCAAGGTTGAATTCTTTGTTGATTCAGAACCTGATCAGGCTCTGGTTTATATACGCGGTCGCGGTAATCTGAGCATTGATGAAAAACTGCGACTGACAAAGATTGTTGAAAGCAGAATACTTGGCATAGACGGCATTGAAACTGTTATTTCTTCTGTAGGCGGGTCCAGCGCAGGTGGAACCAGAATTGGTTCAGGTTCAGGTCTCGACAAGCCCAAGGATGTTATCGGGCAGTTGACAATCGAGTTGAAAGAATATGGCACCAGACGGCCCGGCAAAGGTATTTTGCGCGACATCATCAAGGCAACTACTGATCTTCCCGGGATTATTGTTGAATTGAAACAGCGCGAAGACGGGCCGCCAACCGGCAAGGATTTGCGATTGCAGGTGCGTGCCCAGGACCAGAAAACCGCAATTGACGCGGCCAGACGGGTGCGCGCCTTTGTTGAAACTGAAATGACCGGGCTGGTTGACGTTGAAGATGAAACCCCGCTTCCCGGCATTGAATGGACGCTGGCAGTCGATCGCCGCGAAGCTGGACGTTATGGAACTGATGTTGTCTCGGTCGGGGCGATTATCCAGCTGGTAACCAACGGGGTTCTGGTCGGCACCTATCGCCCGGATGATTCAACTGATGAGGTTGACATAAGAGTGCGCCTGCCACGCAATGAGCGTTCACTGGAGCGTTTGCAGTCGATGCGGATCAGAACACCAAACGGGATGGTTCCCTTATCCAACTTTGTTACCCGCGAAGTAAAACCGGCGGTTGATTCCATTATCCGCAAGGACGCGCTGGTATCAATCTATGTCAAGGCCAATGCCGCTGAGGGCGTCAACCCGGATGACAAGGTGGCCGAAGTCAATAAATGGCTGGCAACACAAGCATGGCCCAGTGATGTGCAATTCAAGTTTCGCGGCGCAGATGAAAACAAAAAGAAAAGTGCAGCCTTTCTGCAAAAGGCAATGGCTGCAAGTATTTTCCTGATGTTTCTTATTCTGGTGATCCAGTTCAACAGTATCTATCATGCGTTTTTGACACTGTTGACGCTGGTAATGTCGGTGTCGGGCGTGTTGATCGGAATTATGGTAACAGGACAGGCCTTTTCGGTAATCATGACCGGCACCGGGGTTGTCGCACTGGCTGGTATCGTGGTCAATAATGCCATTGTGCTGATCGATACATATCATGTTCTGATCGATCAGGGATATAGTGTGCATAATGCAGTGCTTAGAACCGCCGCCCAGCGCCTGCGCCCGGTTCTGTTGACCACCATAACCACCATATTCGGGCTGTTGCCAATGGTGTTTCAGCTTAATGTGGACTGGCTGGGCAGAAATATCGCTATCGGTTCGGCAACTTCGGCCTGGTGGGTGCAACTGGCAACTGCCATCAGTTTCGGATTGGCATTTGCAACCATTTTGACCCTTCTCCTGACCCCGGTTCTGCTGGCTGCTCCTGATGTCTGGCGACAGAATTTCAAACGACTGTTCAACTGGGTAAAGCAGAGAAAAAGAACCAAAGAAATTACAGCTTGTGAGGATGAGAGCCAACCTGCAACCTTAACATCTTTAAAAGAAGCTGCCGAATAGCTGCAAATATATGCTATGTTTACCTGCTGAACAGACAATCAGGAGGTAAAAAATGACAGTAGCAAAGATAGTTGCGAACAAAACTGGAAGCAGGATTATATCGTGCAAACCGGATGAGAATATAGAATCAATCACTAAAACCTTGACCAAAGCCCGGGTTGGGGTGGTGATGGTGGTCAATGATGATGGCTCGCTTGCCGGAATTGTATCAGAGCGTGACATTGTCCGCTTTATTGCCAGAGAAGGCAAAAAAGCCCTGTCCCAACCAGCCAGCACCATCATGACAAAAAAAATCGTCAGTTGCGGGCTGACCGATAATGTAACCTCGCTAATGGGAGTTATGACCGAGAACCGTATTCGTCACCTGCCGATAATTGTCAATGACAAGCTGGAAGGTGTTATCTCCATCGGTGATGTGGTCAAGGCCAGGATTGAAGCTGCCGAGCGTGAAGCTGCAGAAATGATGCAGTACATTACATCAGGGGTTTAGCGCCTGGGCTTTCAGGAACCTGATTTCAGGTGCTGTTTGTAGCTCTTGTAGCTGACCGGCAACATTGCAAGATAGACAATTACCAATAATGTCAGCAGTTCCCATGGAAATGAGAATAGCAGGGCTGCAAACAAGACGCTGCCGGCCAGAATTGGCAAAACGCTTTCGCGTTCCACGGTTTTGCCCATGCCCTTGCCGGAATAGGTAGGTATGCGCGATACAACGCCCAAAGCTATCAGGGCGATGTAGGGGAGAATATATGGTGCGGCAATTTTTGGATCAGGTATTATCCCGAGAAACCCCAGATAGAACGGGGCCAGTGCCAAAGCCGCACCGGCAGGGGCTGGAATACCGGTGAAGAATTTCACCGCCCAGTCGGGCTGGTCTTCATCATCCAGCGCCACATTGAACCTTGCCAGCCGCAGAGCCATGCACACTGCCAGTGACAGCGCCACAATCCACCCCAATCCTTTAAGGGCGCTTAGTGACCACATATAGATCAGTACGGCTGGAACCACACCGAAATTGACAAAATCTGCCAGTGAATCAAGTTCTGCGCCAAAGCGTGAGGCGCCTTTGAGCAATCTGGCGACCCGTCCATCCAGCGCATCCAGCACGGTTGCCAGAATAATCGCACCAACGGCCAGTTCAAACCGGCCTTCAAAACCCAGCCTGATGGCAGTTACCCCGGCACACAGGGCCAGAAGGGTAATCATATTGGGCAGAAGGAAACGCAAGGGTATGGGTTTGAAGCGCCGCTTTTTTTGTTGTGGAACCGGTTTATCTTTTTCAGCCTGCCCGGGTTTTTCGATATATGGCATTTTCTAGCTCGTTCTTCCTGTGCGGCTGTTCTCGTCAGATTTAAGGTCAGCCAGCACGGTTTCACCGGCAATTGCCTGTTGACCGACACAAACCAGAGCCTCAACACCTTTGGGCAGATAGACATCAACCCGGCTGCCAAAGCGGATCAGGCCAAAACGCTGACCAGCCAGCATAACATCGCCCTCATTGACGAATTTGACAATGCGGCGCGCAACCAGTCCGGCAATCTGCACAAAACCGATTTTGGTGCCGTCTTCCATCTCAATGGTCAGGCCCTGGCGTTCATTAAACTCGCTGGCCTTGTCAAGTTCAGCATTGAGGAACTTGCCGGAAATATAGCTGATCTTGGCGATACGGCCATTAACCGGGGCGCGGTTCACATGCACATTGAATACATTCATGAAAACTGTTACCCGCAGCAGTTCATCATCATCAAGCCCGGCTTCTGGCGGCACCTTGACTGTGGCAATGGCACTGACAACCCCGTCAGCCGGTGAAATCACTAGACCTTCACGGATCGGAGTTACCCTTTCAGGGTCGCGGAAAAAATAGGTGCAAAACAGGGTAAGCAATACCCCCAGCCAGCCGAATATATCTGGCAGCAGCCAGAACATGACAAGGGTGATAATGGCAAAAAGCGCAATGAAGCGATAGCCTTCCTTGTGGATTGGCACCAGAACAGATTTTATGGAATCCAGCACTTTTTAATTTTGCTCCTGATTGTTTTCAGCCTTGGCGGCAAGATATTTGTCTAATCTATATATAGCAAAGACCGGTTAAAGCAATCAGAACGGGCCAAATGCAAGGCAATCACAGAGTGGCCCAAGGTTTTTTAATACTGTTTCATTCATTTACCGGAAAACAGAACCTAACCCGCGACAAGGGGGGATCAGTTAAGCCATGCCATTTCATAGCAGAATACAAGTACAAAAATCACCTGATCAGTTGCGGACCAGATCGGCGATTTCCAGACCTTCTGCGGACAGGGTTTCGGCCAGTTTGCGGCGGGCCTTGTCGGCTTCCAGCTGGCGGTTCCACATTTCACAATAAACGCCTTTGGCCTCCAGTAATTCAGCATGGCGGCCGCGCTCGACAATTTTGCCATTTTCCAGAACCAGAATCTGGTCGGCATCGATTATGGTGGAAAGCCGGTGGGCAATGACCAGGGTTGTTCGGTCTTTGGATACCTGGCGCAGGGCTGACTGGATTTCCTGTTCGGTCATTGTATCAAGGGCCGAGGTTGCTTCATCCAGCACTAATATTGGCGGGCCTTTCAGGATGGTGCGGGCTATGGCTACACGCTGTTTTTCACCACCTGACAGTTTAAGTCCGCGCTCGCCGACCATGGTGTTATAGCCATCAGGAGTGCTGATGACAAAATCATGTATCTGCGCCATTTTTGCCGCTGCTTCCACTTCCTGCCGGCTGGCATCGGGGCGGCCATATTGAATATTATAATAGATGGTGTCGTTAAACAGCACCGTATCTTGCGGCACCATGCCGATGGCGGCGCGCAGGCTGGTCTGGGTAACATCAGCGATATTTTGCCCATCAATGCGGATTTCACCACCGGTTAGCTCATAAAAGCGATAAAGAATGCGCGAAATGGTTGATTTTCCGGCACCTGAGGGGCCAACAATCGCCACGGTGCTGCCAGCTGGCACCTTGAAAGATACATTTTTCAATATCTTGCGGGCCGGGTCATAGGCAAAATCCACCTTGTCAAACTCGATCATTGCCTGATCGGTCACAAGGTCTTTGGCGCCTTTCTTGTCCTTTACATCAGGATCGGTTTCCATCAGCTTGAACATGGCTTCAACATCAACCAGCCCCTGCTTGATATCGCGGTAAACCGTACCAAAGAAATTGAGCGGGATATAAAGCTGGATCAAAAAGGCGTTGACCATGACAAAATCACCAACTGTGATCAGCCCGGCAGTAACATCGCGGGCGGCCATCAGCATACAGATCATCATGCCGGTGGTAAAAATGATCACCTGACCGGAATTGAGATAGGTGAGCGAAGTCCAGGTCTTGACCGCTGCCTTTTCATATTTCTTCATTGAGACATCAAAGCGTTTTTCTTCATGTTTCTCATTGCCGAAATATTTGACGGTTTCAAAATTGAGCAGGCTGTCAACCGCCTTGGTGTTGGCATCGGTGTCGGCATTGTTCATGTCGCGGCGAATATTGATCCGCCATTCGGTCATCTTGTAGGTGAACCAGGTATACAAGATTACCGTGACGCCGGTGACTATTGCATATATCCAGCCGAAATTGATCGCCAGAATTGTACACACCAGCAGCATTTCAATAATGGTTGGAACCGTATTGAACAGCGAAAAGCGCAGGATAATGTCAATACCCTTGGTGCCGCGTTCGATTACCCGCGACAAGCCGCCGGTGCGCCGTTCCAGGTGGAATTTCAATGACAGTCGGTGCAGATGATTAAAGGTTCTGATTGCCAGATCACGCACTGCATTTTGACCAACCATGGCAAACAGACCGTCTCTTATCTGGGCAAAGACAATCATCATTATCCGCCCCAGACCATAGGCCAGCACCATGGTAACCGGCACCGAGGCCCAGACCATGGTGGTATTGCCATTTGCCGCCAGCGCATCAATTGCATATTTGAAGGCAAACGGGGTGAGGACTGTGGTTAGTTTTGCCACTATCAGGGCAATAAAGGCTATTGATACCCGCAGTTTCAAATCTGGCCGGTCATCTGGCCATAAATAGGGAAGAATGGCCAAGAGGGTTTCAAACTGGCCAGCTTCGGCATATTCTTGCGGTGAGGAAGTATGGCGGGACATCGGGACTCATCTGTTGCCGGATGCTTCAACTTCCGGGTTTTTTGAACTCCTGAGAATATTTAAGAATTCGCAGCCCGTTTTACAATATGGCGGTTATTGTTCTGCTGCGGTTTTCTCAATTGGTTCGGTCTGTGACGGGTCGATCTTGCCAGTGGTTTTTACACCGGGAGTGTTGAGAATTTGTCCTGGGAAAATCAGGTCAGGATTTCGAATCTGCTGCTTGTTGGCTTCATAAATGGTGGTATAGGCAACACCTTTACCATAGATGACACGAGCAATATTCCACAGATTGTTGCCAGGCTGGATAACCACATTGGAGACCATCTTGTCAGTATCTTCTGAGGTTGCCGGTTCTACATTCGTATCAGCCTGACGCGATGCCAGAAGCTTGCTGACCTTTTTCTTGTCCGCCCTGAAAAATGGCACTGATGCTCTTTCCGTTACCTTGCCAGACGGGCTTATCGTATCAGCGCGTAGCTGATGCTGACCGGACTTGATATTCTTTTTGTCCCGGAACATCCAGACACCGGTTGTATTGGCGACAGTGTCACCAAGGTGTTTGTTGTCAACGTAAAGTCTGACATTTTTCTGCGGGTCCGATTTGCCTGAAAAAACAATATCGCCGCTATCATTATAATCAACAGTACCAAATTGCAGCTTTTGCTTTTTACCGGCAGATGGCTGGCTGGTTGCAACTTTTACCGGTTCAGTGCTGGCCGGGGTCTTGGCTGGTGATGCTGTCACAGGCTGTGTGGCAGCCACTTCAGTTTTAACCGGGGCTTTGGTTTCAACCCTGGCAGTTTTGACAATTTCAGTTTTTGCAACCGGTTTCGGCTTTTGCAGAACTTTGGTAGGGGCATCGGCGCTGGCAATTACGATCAAAGGAGTACCGCCAGATTTTTCCGGCATTGATATGATCACTGACTGATCAGAGCGCACAGCAGGCCCATTACCGGATTTGGCTTCTATGATGATTTCATGCGAACCGGCCGGAATTGATTTGCCTGGCACAAACAGCCAGTCACCCTGGGCATTGGCTGTGGATTTACCAACCACCTTGCCATCAAGCTTGAGTTCAATTGACGCATTTGGTGCAGCCTTGCCGGCAATCAGGCTGGTGCCGTCCTTTTCAACTTCGACAATATCAAATTTGGGAGCACCACTGGTAGCTTTCTTTGCTGTCGGCTTTTCAGGCGTGGCAGGTGCTGAAGATGCTGCCGGTTTCGGGGCGGCAGGCGCAGATGCTACTGGTTTATTTGGTGCTGTTTCAGCTTTTGTTGCCATTGCCTGTTTTGATGCAGTCGGCAGGCTGGCGACTTTGGTTTCAGGCTTTTTAGCGGTTTCAGGCTGTTTGGCAGTTTCAGGCTTTTTGGCAACCGGCATGGATGGTTTTGCCGGCTTGGAAGCAACCGGGCTGGTTGTTGTTTGAACCGCAGCCTTGGGCATTACTTTCATTGCAATGTCAGGCCGGTATTTAACCGCAGCAAAAGCTGCTATTCCCGTTACCGACAGGCCAACCAGAAAGATCAGTGATTTGTGTATCATTTTTTTAAAACTCAAAAGTGCCAGGATATGACTGTTGCCATTTGGCCAGGTCACTCGACCAGCAAATATTTCCAATGGCGCATATAAGCACGACAGTTGCCAGCTTTCAACACAAGGGAATAATTCTTTAGCCCTGTGGCTACGACCACTTGACGCATGCACAAGGCCGGGGCTAACAGTGCGCATGGATAAAAAAACGAACTTATGTGTATATTGCGGTTCCGGCCCGGGTGTTAATCCGGTCTATATGGAGACTGCGCGAATTCTTGGAACAGCACTGGCAAAGGCCGATATCGGGCTTGTATATGGCGGCGGCGGCAGCGGCCTCATGGGCGAGACTGCACGGGCGGTTCTAAGGGCTGGTGGACGGGTTACCGGTATCATCCCGGAATTTTTGATCCGCAAGGAAATGATGCTGGATGAGGTGCACGAGCTGATCGTTACCACCAACATGCATGAACGCAAAATGGCGATGTTTGAAAAAGCTGACGGCTTTGTGGCATTGCCCGGCGGTATCGGCACTCTGGAAGAGCTGGTAGAGGTGTCAACATGGGCGCAACTGGACCAGCACAACAAGCCGATCATTCTGGCCAATATTGACAATTACTGGCGACCGCTGATGGAATTGTTTGAACATATGAGCAGCGAAGCCTTTATCCGGCCCGGCCTTAGCGTGCATTTTGATCAGGTCGCTGATGCAGCTGACATCGTGCCAAAGTTCCAGCAGCGTCTGCGCTCACGCCATGGGATCAAGGTTGCCAAAACCATCAACAAGATGCGTTAGCTATGGCCAGTATCAGGTGTGGTCAGGTGCCTGGCGCAGTGAATCAATGGTGTAAATGGCCAGTGCCAGCCAGATCATGACGAAACTGACAAACTTCCACAAGTCCATTGGCTCGTGAAACACGAACACCGCTATCAAAAACATCATTGATGGCGCGATATATTGCAAAATGCCGATTGTTGAATAGGCAAGGCGGCGCGCGGCAGCAGCAAACAGTATCAATGGTGCCGCTGTTACCGGACCACAGGCCAGCAGCAACAGGCTGTCAGACCAGCTTTGGCCAAAGCTTATATTCCCGGCAGAGAAAAACCACCATGCAAGGCCAAAGCCTACGGGCAGCATGATGATGGTTTCAGCCACAAAACCCTGTACCGGGCCGATGTCAACGGTTTTGCGGATATAGCCATAGGTTGAAAACAAAAGGGCAAGGGAAATTGCCACCCACGGAAAATGACCGACGGCAAAGGTTTGCACACCAACTGCCAGGGTTGCAATCATCACCGCCATGCGTTGCCAGGTGGACAGGCGTTCACCTAACAGGAAATATCCCAGAACCACATTAAACAGCGGGTTGATAAAATATCCGAGTGAGGTTTCAAGGGTTTTTTCTGCGGCAATGGCCCAGACATAAACTGTCCAGTTACCGGTAATCAGCAATCCGGTTATAAACATCAACAGGAAAAGCCTTGGGGTCTTGAACACCCGCAGCAAATCTGAATTGCGCCCCATGATCAGCACTACAGCCAGACCGACCGGCACTGACCAGATTATCCGGTAAGCAATAACCTCAAAAGAATTTATATGCGCCAGCAGTTTGAAAAACAGCGGATTGAGGCTCCAGATACCAAAGGCACCCAGCGCAAATATCACCCCTGCTCTTGCTGATTGCTGGTGGTGGGTCAGGGGGTTACTCCTTCATGGATGAATTTGAAAGTAATGGAATCAATCAGCGCCTGAAATGAAGCATCGACGATGTTTGGCGATACGCCAACAGTAAACCAGCGCTTGCCGGATGCATCGCGACTTTCGATCAGCACTCTTGTTGTGGCGTTGGTGCCGCCATTAAGTATCCGCACCTTGAAATCTACCAGCTTCAAGTCATCAATGGAATTTTGATAGCGGCCCAGATCCTTGCGCAAGGCGCAGTCAAGCGCATTAACCGGGCCATTGCCTTCACCAACTGACATGCGCAATTCACCATCAATGACCACTTTGACAATGGCTTCGGAAATCGTAACTTTTTCTCCGCGGGCATTAAATCGCTGCTCAACCATGGTCCGGTAGCTGACCACATCAAAGAATTCCGGCACCTTGCCAAAATGGCGGCGGGCCAGAAGCTCAAATGAGGCATCTGCGCCATCATAGGCATAACCGGCTGCTTCACGCTCTTTAACTTCACGCAACAGGGCATCCAGCCGTTTGTCGGTTTTTTCCACCACAATTCCGATACGTTCCAGTTCTGACAACAGATTTGATTTACCCGCCTGATCCGAAACCAGCATCTGGCGATGATTGCCGGTCAGTTCGGGATTTACATGCTCATAGGTTTCCGGCTCTTTCATGATGGCTGAAGCATGGATACCGGCCTTGGTGGCAAAAGCGGTTGCCCCGACATAAGGGGCCTGGCGATCCGGTGCCCGATTGAGCATTTCATCAAAATTGCGGGAAACCATGCTCAAATTCTTCAATTGTTCCGGTTTTGTGGAAATCTCAAAACGGTCGGAATAATATGGTTTCAGCATCAAGGTTGGTATCATGGTGACCAGATTGGCATTGCCGCAGCGCTCGCCAATGCCGTTAAGGGTTCCCTGTAACTGGCGAACCCCGGCATCAATTGCAGCCAGAGTATTGGCAATGGCCTGACCGGTGTCATTATGGGCGTGCATTCCCAGATGGTTGCCCGGCACTGCCTTGATCACATCAGCGATGATGTCTTCCACCTCATGCGGCAGGGTGCCGCCATTGGTATCACACAGCACAATCCAGCGAGCACCGGCATCATAAGCGGTTTTGGCGCAAGCTATGGCATAGTCACGATTGGCCTTGTAACCGTCAAAGAAGTGTTCGCAATCAACCAGCGCCTGTTTGCCACTGGCGATACAGGCTTTTACACTGTCAGCAATGGCTTCAAGGTTTTCCTCATTGGAACAGCCAAGCGCTACGCGCACATGATAATCCCACGATTTGGCAACAAAGCAGATCGCATCTGACTGAGCATTAAGCAGATCATTAAGGCCGGGATCATTTTCAACCGATCGCCCTGCCCGTTTGGTCATGCCGAAAGCGGTAAATCTGGCGCTGGTATTATGGCTCTGGTTGAACAGCTCGGTATCGGTCGGATTGGCACCGGGGTAACCACCTTCAATATAATCAACCCCAAGCTGATCAAGAAATCCCATGACCTGCTTTTTTTCTTCCAGAGAAAAATCAACCCCGGGCGTCTGGGCACCGTCTCTCAAGGTTGTATCGAATATGTAAAGATGCTCACGGGTCATAGCAGACCTTTCCATTTAAGGGCGATATAGACTAACAGGGCAAGGATGAATATCTTGGCGGCTATGTAATAAAGCCAGTGCCTGGGAAACGGCAGATTGTCTCCCCATTTTTTCTTTTCTGGTGGTGGGGTGTGGTCATTGCTCATAGCCAACCTCATTTAATACAGTTTCAACAATGTCTGCCGGATCTTTGCAAACCATCGAGTTTGAAAACCGAAGCACCCTGAAGCCCTGCTCATTCAAAAACCGGTCACGATTTCTGTCATAGCTTTGCGTGTTGATATGTGAGAGACCATCAAGTTCAATGATCAACTTTTCAGAAAAGGACACAAAATCAGCAATATAAGGGCCGATTGGAGCCTGACGACGAAAACGGATTCCCTGTTCTTTCAGAAGTTTGAGATGGCGCCATAATATCCGTTCAGGGGGTGTCATTTCCCTGCGCAATTCTTGCGCACGCTTGCGGGTTTCCGGTTTGATACGAGTTACAGACATGGAGATGTTTCAACTGCAACATAAGAACAAAAGCCACCCTCCCCCTTGTGGGGAGGGATAAAGGGTGGGGGTTCACTTAAAGAGTATGCGCAAAGCGCATTCAGCATCTTGCAGGCAAATGAGTTTGACCCCACCCCCAACCCCTCCCCACAAGGGGGAGGGGAGCTGGTTTTGAACGGATTGCGAGCCATCACTTCACCTTCCAGATCGTACCCTCAGGCCCGTCCTTCAATTCAATGCCCATTGCATCCAACTCATCGCGGATGCGATCTGACTCGGCCCAGTTCTTGTCGGCCCTGGCCTGATTTCTGGATTCTATCAGGGCGTTGATTTTGGCTTCATCGATATTGCCCTGTGATTTGGTGATTTTTGCAGTGTCGCAGGAAAAACCCATGAGGTTCAAGGCGGCTGCAATTTCACCTGGGTCGGTTATCTGGTGCAGTTCGGCAATGGCTTTGGGGGTATTCAGATCATCGCTCAGGGCATCTATTATCGTTGCTGGAACCGTAGTTGCTTCAGCGCATTTATCATATAGCCGTTGAAGAATGGTCAGGCTTTCTTCCAGACCTTTTTCGGTCCAGTCAATTGGCTGGCGATAATGGGTTCTGAGCATGTTGAATTTCAGCACTTCACCTGGCCAGTATTCGAGCAGACCGTGAATGGTCAGGAAATTGCCAAGGCTCTTGGACATTTTTTCGCCCTCTACCTGCAAGAAGCCGTTATGCAACCAGACATTGGCCATGACATCAGTGCCGTGCGAGCAGCGCGACTGGGCTATTTCGTTTTCGTGGTGAGGAAATTGCAGATCGATGCCACCGGCATGGATATCGAAAGTCTCACCCAGATATTTGGCTGACATGGCTGAACATTCAAGGTGCCAGCCGGGCCTGCCATAGCCCCATGGGCTGTCCCAGCCCGGTTCATTGCCGGTTGAGGGTTTCCACAAGATAAAATCGGTCGGGTCTTTCTTGTATGAGGCGACCTCAACCCTGGCACCGGCGATCATTTCATCGCGGTTACGATTGGAAAGCTGGCCGTAATCGGGCATAGAGGGTACATCGAACAATACATGACCATCAGCCTCATAGGCATGACCCTTTTCGATCAGTGCTGAAACCATGTCAATCATCTGTTTTATATGGGCGGTGGCTCGCGGTTCTACTGTTGGCTCCAGCACTCCAAGGGCGGCAATATCGGCATGGAACTGCTCGGTTGTGCGCTCGGTTACCTCGGCAATCGAGATACCTTCGCGTTCGGCCCGGGCATTGATCTTGTCATCAACATCGGTGATGTTGCGGACATAGGTGACATGATCCTTGCCATAGACATGGCGCAGCAGCCGGAAAAGCACATCAAATACGATGATTGGCCGGGCATTGCCAATATGGGCATAATCATAGACGGTTGGCCCGCAGGCATACATACGGACATTTTCAGCATTGATGGGTTTGAACTCATCGCGCGACCGGGTGAGTGAATTATAGAATTTTAGCGTCATGTGGTCCCCTTTGCGCCGGGCCTGAACGCTGCTTTCTTTTGATTTTTGGAAAGGCTTACCGCTGCCAGCGCGTGTTATTGCTAGCTGATAATAATGCCGCAAATATTGCGGAATCTTTTAGATACGGTAATCATGGGCAAATAAATGCTCCATTCCTGTCAAATCGTCAAGAAAAAACATTAACCTGCATATAAATCACTCACTGGCACTGCCGGTTGCTCTTTTTTCAGATGTTCTGCAATCTGGAAAGCCATTTCCAGTGCCTGATCTGCATTAAGGCGCGGATCGCAATGGGTATGATAGCGATCATGCAAATCAGTATCTGACAGGGCATAGGCACCGCCGGTGCATTCAGTGACATTCTTGCCGGTCATTTCGACATGTACACCGCCTGCATGGGTGCCCTCGGCCTTGTGTATATCCATGAAGCTGCGCACTTCGTTCAATATGCGATCAAACGGGCGGGTCTTGAAATTGCTGGATGCCTTGATGGTGTTGCCGTGCATCGGGTCACACGACCAGATGACATTGCGACCTTCGCGTTTCACATCGCGCAGCAATTGCGGCAGATGTTCACCAATTGCATCAGCACCATAACGGGTAATCAGGGTAAGGCGGCCCGGTTCATTGTCAGGATCAAGAATATCTATCAGTTTCAAAAGCTCTGAAGATGAAAGGGTTGGGCCGCATTTAAGACCGATCGGGTTCTTGATGCCACGGAAAAACTCGACATGGGCATGATCAAGCTGCCGGGTTCTGTCGCCAATCCACAGCATATGGCCGGAAGTGGCATACCAGTGGCCCGAGGTTGAATCAATACGGGTCAAGGCTTCCTCATAACCTAAAAGCAGGGCCTCGTGGCTGGTGAAGAATTCAGTCTGGCGAAGTTGCGGGGCAGTGTCCGGGTTGATGCCGCAGGCACGCATGAAGCCAAGGCTTTCAGTTATCCGCTCAGCCAGGGCATTATAGCGGTCCCCATGCGGGGAATCCTTCAATGCGCCTACCGTCCAGCGATGCACATGTTCAAGATTGGCATAACCGCCCATGGCAAAGGCGCGCAGCAAATTAAGAGTTGCGGCGGACTGGCGATAGGCCATGAGCTGGCGCTGCGGATCAGGAGTGCGTTCGGATTTGTTGAAATCGATACCATTGATAATATCACCGCGATAGGATGGCAGGATCTCATCACCCTGGGTTTCATTATCAGATGAACGCGGTTTGGCGAACTGGCCGGCAATGCGTCCAATTTTAACCAGTGGCTGGCCACCGGCAAAAGTCAGCACTACTGCCATTTGCAGAAAAACCCGGAAGAAATCGCGGATATTATCGGCTGAATGTTCAGCAAAGCTTTCGGCGCAATCACCACCCTGCAACAAAAAACCCTTGCCCCTGGCAACTCTGGCCAGTTTGCGTTGCAGCTTGCGGGCTTCACCGGCAAATACCAATGGCGGGAATTGTGACAGCCTGTTTTCAACATCTGCCAGCATTTCAAGGTCCTGATATTCCGGCACCTGCACAATTGGCATTTTTCGCCAGCTTTGCGGTGTCCATGCGCCTGCCATTATTCTATTCTCCAGTTAAAGCCTGATCGGGAGGCTGGTATACACGCTAGATGAAACCTTGACCAGTGTTTCAGTAGATCAAAAACCTGGAAAACCAACAGCAATATCATTGCAGATGCCAGCTTTACTGTTTTGCGGGTTGATAATGACAGCAAGACAGGTGCGATGAAACAACCGGTTAATCAGTTTTTGCTACGATTATCATGACCGACACAGTGATAGAACAGGTGATTGATATGCGTGATATGTTACGAGGCATTAACTGGTACGAATATGTTGAATTCTTCAATCAGGGTTCCCCGCCTGTTTACATGCTGATTATCGGGTTCAATCTGCTTATCCTGATAGCCTGGGCCGGGCGCCGCATGTCTCGCAGCGAAAGCAAAAAACACTCATCCAGCATGCCTTTGCTGATATTGACAATATTGGGTAATTTCGTGGTTTTATCAGCCGGATCGATCGGTCTTGACCAGATTTTGAGCAATATAAGCATTTAACACTTGCAAAAATGACTTTGAATCAGGCAGATTAAAGTCATGCAGGAAGCTGAATTTACACTTGGCATAGAAGAAGAATATTTGCTTGTTGACAAAACAAGCCGCGATCTGGTGCGCAAGGCACCCGATGGTCTGATGCAGCAATGTGAATCAGTACTGGCTGATCAGGTAAGCCCGGAATTCCTGCAATGCCAGATAGAGGTAGGCACCAGAGTATGCAAAAGTGTTCAGGGCGCGCGCGCTGATCTGGCCCGTTTGCGAAAATGTATTGCTGAAATAGCTGCTCAATATGATCTTGCCCCTATTGCCTCATCCA
Source organism: Hyphomicrobiales bacterium (assembly GCA_026990765.1). GTDB lineage: Bacteria > Pseudomonadota > Alphaproteobacteria > Rhizobiales > Aestuariivirgaceae > JALWJW01. The sequence goes on from JALXCV010000161.1 coordinate 32,335, forward strand.
CCCATCCGTTTGCTGACTGGATGGATCAGCGTTTTACCGACAAGGAGCGCTATCATGAACTGGCGCAGGACCTGCAAGGGGTCGGCAAGCGGCTGCTGATTTGTGGAATGCACGTGCATGTAGGGGTAGAAAATCCAGATTTCAGAATAGATATACTCAACCAGTTGCCATATTTCCTGCCACATCTGTTAGCGCTGTCATGTTCATCACCCTTCTGGCATGGAAGTGACAGCGGGCTTAGTTCCTACCGGTTGACGATTTTTGATAATCTGCCGCGTACCGGCCTGCCACCCAAATTTGATTCCTGGGGGGAATATGAGCGCACCACCGGGATACTGATCAGGAATGGCCTGATTGAGGATGCAACCAAAATCTGGTGGGACTTGCGCCCGTCACACCGTTTTCCAACGCTGGAAATGCGGATATGTGATGTGCCGACACGGCTGGATGACACCATAACAATTGCCTCTATCTATGCCTGCCTGATCAGGATGCTGCTGCGCCTGCGCCGGGATAATCTGAGCTGGCGCAAATATGAACGGTTTCTGGTAAATGAAAATCGCTGGCGGGCACAACGCTATGGAGCATCTGGCAGCCTGATTGATTTTGGACGCGGCGAAGTTGTAGCATATGCTGAATTGCTTGAAGAACTTATAAAACTGATCAGGCCTGATGCAGAAGCCATCGGTTGTGTCGAAGAAATTGAAAATGCCCGCAATATAATCAAGCGTGGAACCAGTGCTGAGCGGCAAAGAGCTGCTTATGACAAGGCATTGCAAAGCGGCAAATCATCTGATCAGGCTTTGCAGGTGATTGTCGATGAACTGATCGAGGATACAGTCAGAGGACTTTAAGCTCAGCCTTTAAGGCCTCAAGAGCTGAAGCATAGGGTTCCTGGCGCTCAATGCTCCAATATTTCAGGTCATCAAGGGCAATCGGTTTGCCGGTGACCGCACATCTGACAAAACTGCCATTTTTGACAATCTTGTAATCA
>JALXCV010000162.1 GCA_026990765.1 Hyphomicrobiales bacterium
TTTTCAAGCACATTGGCAGGAATACCAGAACCGGTATCTGTTACTGCAATCAGCACATAATCACCCGGCTTTACTTCTTCATGTTCATCAGCATAAGTTGCATCGAGATAGGCTTTTGAGGTTTCAATCGTCAGGCTGCCACCTTTGGGCATGGCATCCCTGGCATTGATAACCAGATTGAGAATAGAACTTTCAAGCTGTGTGGCATCAACCTCGACCAGCGGGGCGCCATCCATAAGATCAATCCTGAAATCAATCTTTTCCCCAACCGCTCTTTTCAGCATGGTCTCAATATCGCCAATCAGATCATTGACATTTATCTCCTGAGAGGACAGCGACTGGCGACGGGCAAAGGCCAGTAATTGTCTGGTCAGGTCTGATCCCTTGGTTGCCGCTTCAATAGCTTCATTGGCTCTTTTTAGCGCTTTTTCATCATCCTTAATCGATCTTTGCACCAGTTGCAGATTGCCGATAATGATCGTCAGCAGATTGTTGAAATCATGGGCTATTCCACCGGTAAGCTGACCAATCGCTTCCATCTTTTGTGCCCGGCGCAACTGTTCTTCAGCCTTGTGCCGTGTTGTCAGGTCAACAATCTGCACAATCAGCTGTTCTACCTTGCCATAGCGGTCACGCACACCAGAAACACTGGTCAGCCCATGTATCTGGCGATCATCCGGCCCGTGATAGCGTATTTCTGCACCGATACCTGGTTGCTGGCCAGACATCACCCGGTCAAACATCCCCTGCATCTTGTCGCTGTCATCATCCAGCACCAGATCATCCAGCCGGGTACGCGACAGTTCAAATTCTGATTTGCCAAACAGATCAGTCAGCGCCACATTGGCAGCTGCAATCCTGCCATCAACCGTTAAAATGGCCATGCCGTGCGTAGCTGATTCAAATGATTCTCGAAATCTTTGTTCACTTTGCCGCAAGGCTGCCTGGGCATTGGCCCGCTGCGACATGTCGGTAAATACCACTACCGAGCGCTCAATCCGCCCTTGTGCGTTTTTCTCACCCGCAGCCGACATCATCATTTCGACTATAGTGCCGTCCTTGTGAACCAGCGACACATCAACATTGGAAAACTTGCCGGTCTTGAAGAAATCAGGAAAAACCTTGTCTTTCAGCAGTTTGCCTGATTTTTCCGTCATCAGGTCAAAACAATGCCTGCCAACCACTTCCTTGGCAACATAGCCCATCAAAGGGCGAACTTCATCATTTACCCCGGTCATAACACCTTTGCTGTCACATACTGCAATCATCATCGGCAAGCCGGATAACAGGCTGTCTATTCTGCCAACGCCCGATATTGCCATATCATCACCGGCAGGGATTGTTAGATCACCAATAGTTGCAGCATGCGCCTGATCATCAAAAACGGATGGTATTTCCTGATCTTCAAAAGGCACGCCATAATCATTTGATTTTTTGATTTTTACGTCTTTTTTGACGCCAGCAAATGAAACTGCATCTGTGTCTTCACCGATTGTCCAGGTCATACTTATAGTGTCTCATGATTATGTGCTCAGGAATACTGACCATAAACTATCCGTTAATCGTAAATAGACCCTTGTAAAAAGAGTTGATTTTTTAGTTTTGTAATAATGAATAATTATTTCTTTTGATTGTGGTAAGTACAAGGTTAACAAAACGGGATCTCAAAAATGAATGCAATTACAGCTTTTGTCTCAACCAGTCTGACTGTTCTGGCAGTTAGCTTTATCTGCCTGCTTGCAACTGCAAGTCTTTATCTGGCATTCATATTTTTCTCCGACCGCAACCAGACCAGAGATGCCATCCGTCATAATTACCCGGTAATCGGCAGGTTTCGCAGTATCTTTTCACAATTGGGGGAGTTTTTTCGCCAGTATTTCTTTGCCATGGATCGCGAAGAAATGCCGTTTAACCGCGCCCAGCGCCAGTGGGTTTATGAATCAAGTACCGGTTCAGACAACACCCATGCCTTTGGCTCCACCCGCTCGCTCACCCCGGTCGGCACCCCGATTTTTGTCAATACCGCCTTTCCACCGCTGGAAACTTCCCATGATGCAGCAGAACCTGTAATCATCGGCCCGTTTGCCAAAGAGCCATATAAAGCTGCATCAATCATCAATATTTCCGCCATGAGTTTTGGCGCATTGTCAAAACCGGCTATCATTGCCCTGTCAAAAGGCGCAAAACTTGCAGGCTGCTGGCTCAATACCGGTGAAGGCGGGCTGTCGCCATATCATCTGGCCGGTGGCTGCGATATCGTGTTTCAGCTTGGAACCGCCAAATATGGCGCCCGCAATGCCAATGGCGATCTCGATGACACCAGGCTGAAAGCCATTGCCGATCATCCAGAAGTCAAAATGATTGAATTAAAACTGGCACAGGGCGCAAAACCCGGCAAGGGCGGCATATTGCCGGGCAGCAAGGTCACAGAGGAAATAGCCAGAATACGCGGCATAGAACCATTCAAACCCTCAATATCCCCAAACCGCCACAAGGATGCCGCCAATAATGAAGAACTGCTTGATCTGATAGAGCATATGCGCCAGGTAACCGGCCTGCCGACAGGATTCAAGATCGTTCTAAGCTCGCCCGACTGGGCCAATGATCTGTGTCAGGCTATCAAAAAACGCGGCAAGAAACGCGCCCCCGACTTCATAACCCTTGATGGCGGCGATGGTGGAACCGGGGCTGCCCCCATGCCGTTAATGGACAATGTCGGCCTGCCGGTAACCGAAAGCCTGCCAATGCTGGTTGATGCGCTTGCCCGCCATCAGTTGCGGGGCCGGGTAAGGGTTATTGTATCTGGCAAGCTGATCACCCCGGCAGAAGTTGCATGGGCTTATTGCGCAGGAGCTGATTTCGTCAATTCAGCCAGAGGCTTCATGTTTGCCCTTGGCTGCATTCAGGCGCTTAAATGCAACAAAAACACCTGCCCCACCGGCATCACCACCCATGATGAGCACTTGCAGGAAGGCCTTAACCCGGACAGCAAGGCAAAAAGGATTGCAAAATACGTTGAGAAAATCCGCTATGGCAGCGGTCTGATCGCCCATTCCTGCGGTGTTAGCGACCCACGCCAGCTAGAGCGCCATCATGTACGGATCGTGCAGCCAGCTGGCGGTACAAAATTATTAAGCGAACTTCACCCGCCGGTTTGAAGATGTGGCATGATCATCATGGCAGTTTTCACAAACCAGTTTCAGCCAACCGGTTTCATCTGTCATGCCAGGCCTATAATCCACGCTCTTTCAATATTTGCTCATAAGCCGTATTGATGGCCGCCAGCCGGTCTGTGGCAATTGATACCATTTCCTGCGGCACCCCGGCTGCAATATGCCGGTCCGGGTGATTTTCCTTTACTATTTCGCGATAAAGCCGTTTCAGCTCACTGTCATCCACACATGGATCAACCCCCATAATCACATAAGGATCATTGCCATCGCGCTGAATATGCCGGGCCATGATGCACGGAAAGCGCTCACTCAAGCCAAATATACCGGCAACCGAGCGTAAAAAGTCCAGTTCCGCTGGGTGAATGACATCATCAGCCTTGGCAATATGAAACAGCCCGTCAAGCACATCTTCCAGAACTTCACGGCGGTTTTCAAACAGCGAGGCAATGCGCCTGGCATAGGCCTCATAACCGGCAACATCGCGTTTTGCCAGATTAAACACCCGCGCCACATTCGCCAGTTCAGATTTTTTTACCTGAAACACCTGCTTGAAAGCATCAATTTCCGCATTGCTGACCGACCCGTCCGCCTTGGCCATTTTCGCCCCCAGCGCAATAATGGCAATAGTAAACACCACCGAATCCTCCGGCAGGGTTTTGCCAGTCAGCATTGAAAGCAACGGGCCACCAACTTTAGTGACTTTTTCTGATATGTTTTGCCAGATAGACATGGGTCACATCATAACGGATTCGCCGGGCAAGAAAAGACAGCCAGACATGAACAATTTTTCACACACCTCAAAGGGCTATTTTTACGGTCTGCTGGCTGTGATTTTCTTTGGGCTTACTTTACCAGCCACCCGCATGGCCATTACCGAATTGCCCGCTATTTTCGTAGCCCTTGGACGCTCTGTAATTGCCGCCATAATGGGCGTGACTTATCTGTTTATGGTTAAAGCAAAACGACCGGCAAAACAACAACTGCTCCGTCTGGCCATAATAGCCTTGTGTGTGGTTTTCGGCTTTCCGCTATTCTCCAGCATGGCTATGCAAACCCTGCCTGCATCACATGGCGCGGTGGTAATGGGCATATTCCCGCTGGCCACCACCATGGCTGCAATTATCTTTGCGCACGAAAAGCCGGGCTGGAAATTTTGGGTCTGGGGGATGGTTGGAACCACAACTGTCATCACATTTGCCCTGATTGATGGTGATAATCGATTATATGCAGCTGACTCCTATCTGCTGCTGGCCGTCGCTTTTGCCTCAACAGGCTACGCAATTTCCGGCAATCTGGCCCGCACAATGCCAGGAATTGAAATTATATCATGGGCGCTGATAATGGCACTTCCCGCTATTGCTCTGACCGCAGTGTTTATAATCAGCGATATAAACTGGCATGCCTCACCCCAAAGCTGGACCGCGTTTTTCTACATCGGAATATTCCCGCAATTTCTCGGCCTTGCCTTGTGGTATCGCGGCATGGCGCTGGCCGGTATTTCCCATATAGGCCAAATCCAGCTTTTCCAGATTTTCATAACCCTTGCCGCGTCTGCCATCCTGCTTGACGAGCCAATCAGTTATTCCATGATCTTCTTTGCCCTGATAGTAGTGTTTGCTGTATTCATGGGTCGCAGGACACAAGTGATCTACAAGCCGTGAAATATAAAAATCACAAAAAAAACTGACTGACAGGAACATACAGATAATAATGAAAAACCTGACACCTGCTACACAGGGTTATATATACGGCCTGATTGCCGTGGTTATTTTTGGCCTGACATTGCCGGTTACCTCAATAGCGGTCGCAGAATTACCCGCAGTTTTTGTCGGCCTGGGTCGTTCGGTGGCAGCAGCCATACTGGGAGCTGTCTATCTGATTGCTATCAGGGCCAGGCTTCCGACAAAACGTGAATTCTCCAGACTGGCAATCGTCCCCCTTGGAATAGTCTTCGGCTTTCCATTATTCTCTGCCCTTGCCATGAAAACCGCTCCGGCCTCGCATGGCGCAGTAGTGCTTGGAATATTACCGCTAGCCACCGCTATTGCCGCTGTGATTTTTGCACATGAGCGTCCATCCTGGCAATTCTGGCTGTGGGGTGCTGTCGGCGCCATTGCCGTAACCATATTTGCCCTGATGGATGGTGGAACCGACATTTACCTGGCTGATATCTATCTGATACTCTCAGTAATCCTGGCCGCACTGGGCTATGCCATATCCGGCGATCTGGCCCGCACCATGAAAGGGCTTGAAGTAATATCATGGGCCTTATTGATGGCGCTGCCGGCATTGCTGGTGGTTGTTGGTTTTGTCATTAGCGATGTAAACTGGAATGCCTCGCCCAAAGCCTGGGCCGCATTTGCCTATGTAGCAATATTTTCACAATTTTTAGGCTTTGCCTTCTGGAACAAGGGAATGGCTCTTGGCGGCATATCTCATGTCGGCCAAACCCAGCTATTCCAGATTTTCATAACCCTTGCAGCATCAGCGGTTCTGGTCGGTGAACCGATAAGTTTTTCCATGATATTCTTTGCCCTGATTGTGGTATTTGCTGTGGCTATGGGCAGGAAGGCGCGGGTGACAAGGAAGTGAAATCCGGTTTCCAGCGCCCTGCTAGGTATTGTCTAATCTTTATTTATATGACGTTTTTCAAAAATCAGTTTAGCATCACTTTCAGTTCGTTTAGGATGATATAGTGGATTGTTTTTCGAACCAAAACGCATAAAAATATGGGCCGGCTTTTCATTGTTAATTAATGTCCAACTTGGCCATACATAAGACCTTTCTTTTGTTTGCTCATGAACTTTTGTTTTACCCGGAGAGCACAGCACCAAATACATTTGGATATCTTCTTTTTCTACAAACTTGAGCAAACAATCCAAAAGTTTGATTTTATTTTCCATTTGTTTACGGCTCCAGCTTATGTCAGCCTTTGCTTCAACCAGAATCAAAGTTTTATCGTAGGCAATGATCATATCAATATCTAGTTGGTTACCGGATATGAGCTTATTGCTATCGCACTCATCTATATGTGTGCAACATTCATTCTCAATCACCATCCCTTCATTTATTTCTGATTTATCAACATATTGCTTCAGCGCAACAGCAATCCAGTCAAGATGATAATCCATTGCCCACCATGCATTTTTGGGTATTTCTATGCCACTATCTTCATCTTCCAATGCTTTCTGCAGCTCACATATAAAACTTTCATCAAGCTGTAAAAACTTTTCTCCAATCGCATTTCTCAAAAGCCAATAACGTTCTTTTCTATTAAGCTTTTTCAACAGCTTAACCAGTCTACCCGTTTCTTCTGCCATTCGTATAATCTCCAAGTAACCTTTGCCAATAATAGTACATTCCAGTCCAACAGTAATCTATTATATTACCTGCCTGGATTGAATGGACCACCTTTCAGCATAGCATGAATATTCCAATTATTGATATACCTGAAATACCTAACCCAGCCGGTCAGCAGTTGACCTGCCGGTCCGGAACGTTCATGCCCTGAAAACACGGCCAGAGCCATTTTGCATGAACATTACGGTCGCGAATTCAACTCACGACCGGCGGTGGGTGCAAGCTGTTCTGTTCAAACAGGCTCCGATCATTTGCTTGCACCGTGCAAGCCTGAAAAACCAACCTACAGCCCCTGCAATCTCGGCATCAGGTCAAGCAGATGCTTTGAATAATCACTCTTTGGCATTTCAAACAGGGTTTCGGTTTCTGCCACTTCGACCAGTTTACCGTTGCGCATCACCCCTACCCGGTCGCAGACCTGGCGGATTACCGGTAAATCGTGGCTGATGAATAACATGGTCAGGCCCAGCTCTTCCTGCAAATCCTTTAACAGGTTCAAAATCTGGGCCTGAATGGAGACATCGAGCGCTGATGTCGGCTCATCACATATCAGGAACCTTGGTCTTGTGGCCAGAGCCCTGGCAATGGAGATTCGCTGGCGCTGGCCACCGGAGAATTCATGCGGGAATTTTGGTCCGGCCATCGCCCCCAGCCCGACATGATCGAGCAGGTCATTGACGATTGCTTTAACCTCACTTCGCGATGAAGCCAGCTTGTGAAAGCGGATTGGTTCAGCCACAATATCGCGCACCCGCATCCGCCCGTTCAGTGATGAAAACGGGTCCTGAAAAATCATCTGCATCTGTCGGCGATATTTGTTCACTGCTATTCGCGAACCAAGCGAAGTCAGTTCGGTGCCATCAAAGAAAATCTCGCCTGCAAATGGCTGGTATATACCGCATATCAGCCGCGCCACGGTGGATTTGCCCGAACCTGATTCCCCGACCAGACCGAACACTTCACCATTTTCAATATCAAACGAAACCCCGTCCACGGCATTGAGATATTTGCGTTTTGATGGCAGCATTGAACGCACCGTGGTAAAGCGCATCGCCAGATCTTTTACCGAAACCAGCGGTCCTTGATGATCCTTTACGAAATCACGCGACTGGCCAAGCCAGTGGGTCTTGATATCAAGCGGTTTGGAGGGAACACCGGCCTCTTCAATATATTCAACCAGCGGAAACCGGTTCATCCGCTTGTCCGGGCGCGGCACTGCCGAAATCAGGCTCTTGGTATAGGGATGATCAGGGTCACTTAAAATCTTCCGGGTCGGCCCGGTCTCAACCACCTTGCCACGATACATCACCATCACCCGGTCGGATACATCGGAAATCACCCCCATATCATGGGTAATGATAATCATGCCAACGCCAGATTCCTTAACCAGCTTGCGCATCAGATCCAGAATCTGCGCCTGTATCGAAACATCAAGCGCAGTTGTTGGTTCATCAGCCAGTATGACATCGGGTTCAGCACATAAGGAAAGCGCGATCACCACACGCTGGCGCATACCACCGGAAAACTGGTGGGGATAATGTTTCACCCTGATTTCAGGATCGGGAATTCCCACCTGACTTAGCAGGTCAATCGCCCGCCTTTTGGCTTCGGCCTCTTTCACCGGCAAATGCGCCATAATGGTTTCGGTCAGCTGTTCTTCAATCGTCTGCAACGGATTAAGCGAGGTCAGCGGATCCTGAAAGATCATCCCTATGCGCTTGCCGCGGATTTTGCGCATCCGCTCATAGGGCAGATTGTCAATCCGCTCACCTTCCAGATAGACCCTGCCTTCAGGCATGATCCCCGGTGGTTCCAGCAGCCCCATTACCGCATTGGCAATGGTTGACTTGCCTGCCCCTGATTCACCGACAATTCCCAAAATCTCACCAGATGCCAGTTCCAGCCCCACTTCTTGGGCAGCCACCACCGAGCCGCGTCTTGAGGGGAACTCAACCTTCATGTTTTCAATTGTCAGTCGCGACATCTCTACCTCAATTTCGGATTAAGTGCATCGCGCAGCCAGTCACCCAGAAGGTTGACCGCCAGCACCAGTATCACCAGCGCCAGACCGGGGAAAACCGTTATCCACCATTCACCGGAAAACAGATAATCATTGCCTATCCTGATCAATGTGCCAAGCGACGGCGAAGTTGGCGGCACCCCGACGCCCAAAAAGCTCAAAGTGGCCTCAATGATAATTGCCAGCGCCAGTTGAATAGTGGCGATAACCAGCACCGGCCCCATGACATTGGGCAGAATATGCCGGAACAGGATCAACGGCGCCGGCAGGCCGATAACCTGGGCTGCCTGCACATATTCCTTGGTCCGCTCCACCATGGTCGATGAACGCACCGTTCTGGCAAACTGCACCCAGAAACTGAGCGCAATGGCCACGATCAGCACATAGACAGCCACAGTTTCATGCGAATTATTCGGCAGCAATCCGCGCGCCACCCCATCTACCAGCAGGGCAATCAGAATGGCCGGAAATGACAATTGCACATCGGCAATGCGCATCAGCACCGCATCCACCCAACCACCTGAATATCCAGCCACCAGTCCGGCTGCAATACCGATAATCATCGCAAAAATTACCGACAAGAATCCGACCAGTAACGAAACCCTGCTGCCATATAAAATGGTAGACAACATATCGCGGCCCTGATCATCGGTTCCAAACAGATACTGCAATTCACCACCTTCCATCCATGCTGGAGGTTTAAGCGATGCCATCAGATCAATCTGGGCCAGATCAAACGGATTAAACGGGGCAATGAAAGGCGCAAATACCGATGAGAATATGATCACCACCGTAACAATGGTGGCAATAACCACGACCGGAGAGGATTTGAAACTCCACCACAAATCGCTGTCAAAAAACCGTTTCCAGAAGTCGCCCACGATCAATTCACCCTCAGCCTTGGATCGATCACATAATACAAGATGTCAACTATCAGATTGATGATCACGAATACCAGCGCAATCAGGATCAGATAGGCGGCCATTATCGGAATATCCACTTCAGAAATCGCCTGCACAAATAACAGCCCCATTCCCGGCCACTGGAACACGCTTTCAGTAATGATTGCAAAGGCAATCAGTGAACCCACCTGCAGGCCGATAATGGTAATCACCGGCACAAGCGTGTTTTTCAGTGCATGGTGGAAATTGATGGTGCGTTCTTTAAGGCCCCGCGCCCGGGCAAACTTGATATAGTCAGAGCGCATCACCTCCAGCATTTCCGCCCGTATCAGCCGGACAATCAGTGTCATCTGGAAAATCGCCAGAGTAATGGCCGGCATGATCAGCGACTTCCAGCCCGAAGCCGTTAAAAACCCGGTAGTCCACGCCCCAAGATGAACAACATCACCTCGCCCGAATGACGGCAGCCAGCGCA
>JALXCV010000163.1 GCA_026990765.1 Hyphomicrobiales bacterium
GAACCAGATGGGATATGCTACCAGACTAACCGGGCTGCCACCGCGTGAGGATACCAAAATGGCGGGGCCGGGAGCTGAAAAAGATCTTGATTATGAAACCATATATGGACCGGGAAGTGTTGCGCCCAATGTGGCGGCACTGACACCTGCAGTCAATCAACCATTACCGGCAGAAGCAAAAGCTCCTGTGCATGTGCGTCAGGCAAATCGGGAAATTGCAAAACCTGTAAAAACAGCAAGCATCCGCAAACCCAAAGCTAAAGCCAGAGGCAAGGTTAAAAAGATCAATGCCGTTGCCATGACATCGGTCACCGGATCGCCGGGAAATGGCAATCGTGAACTGCTTGGTGCGATGCGGGGAGTCATGCGAAAAGCCGGGTGGCCGGTGCTGACCCGACCGCGCAATGATGCCTTGATAGTGACCGGCAAGGTCAAGCTTGCACCGCCAGCAGGCAAAACCCAGAAAGTGGCTCTTGCCTGGACGGTTCGTACCCCGGACGGCAAGGTTCTGGGCACAGTCAGACAGGCAAATAATGTGCCTGCAGGATCGCTTGACCGGGGTTGGGGGGCGGCTGCGAAAATGGTATCACAGGCAGCAGCTGTTGGAATATTCAAACTGGTGCAGAAAACCCGGTGACTTACCAGTGACTTATTTGTGAGCACAAGTGCGTAATGGCGCATTGATATTTAGCCAGTGCTGGTGCATGTACTAAACCTGAAAAAAATACATATTTAAAAGGTATGGGTGGATGAGTTCTGAAATTACTGTTTTAGCGGCCTTTATGGCAGGGATAATCAGTTTTCTGTCGCCATGTGTGTTGCCGCTGGTGCCGCCATATTTGTGCTTTCTGGCCGGCTCTTCGTTAGAAGAACTGACTGACAATGCAGGCGATAAAGCTGTTAAGCGGCGGGTCATTGTTTCATCCCTGATCTTTGTGCTGGGTTTTTCCACCGTATTTGTCATGCTTGGTGCATCAGCATCAGCTATCGGCCAGCTTTTGCGCGAGCATATGACCCTGCTGGGCCAGATTGCCGGGGTGATCATCATCATTATGGGGCTGCATTTTCTCGGGGTTTTCAAATTCGCATTTCTCAATCGCGATACCCGCTATCAGCATTCTGACAGGCCGCGCGGCATTCTCGGTTCATATTTGATCGGAGTGGCATTTGCACTTGGCTGGACCCCATGTATCGGACCGGTGCTGGCGGTTATTCTGGCTTTTGCCGCATCAGAAGAAAGCGTTACCAGAGGGGCTTTCCTGCTGGCGGTTTATTCAGCCGGACTTGGAGTGCCGTTTATTCTGGCGGCACTGGGCATTAATGTGTTTATGGGTTTTATGAAGAAATTCAGCAAACATCTTGGGCTGGTTGAAAAGGCAATGGGGGCGCTTTTGGTGCTTACCGGCATCATGTTCCTGACCGGGGCCATGCAGACAGTATCCTACTGGATGCTGGAAATGTTCCCGGGACTTGCTAATCTGGGTTAGAATATATTGCGGTTTTGCGGTCAGGCAGCTAAGGGTTAGCCATGACTATATTTGAAATTGCTGCGCTGCTGCTTGGATTGTCAGCAGCATTTGGACATATCAACCACAAGCTGTTGAAGCTGCCGCATACTATCGGGCTGGTGATTATCGCCCTGATGGCTTCCGGCTTTATTATTGCGGCGAACTTTCTGTTCCCGCAATTTGGCATTTCTGTTGCCATGACCAATATGCTCAAGCAGATAGATTTTGATGAAGTGCTGCTGAAAGGCATGTTGTCATTTCTGCTGTTTGCCGGTGCTGTGCATATTGATCTGGATGAGCTGGTGGAGCGCAAATGGGCCATTGGGCTGATGGCAACACTCGGGGTGCTGATCTCCACTTTCATCATTGGCGGGGCCATGTGGTTTTTGATGTCATTTACCAGCCAGAAACTACCGTTTACCTGGGCGCTGGTGTTTGGTGCCCTGATCACGCCAACCGATCCGGTTGCGGTTCTGGGACTGTTGAAAACGGTTCGCATTCCGCCCTTGCTGAAAGCCAAAATTGCCGGGGAATCGCTGTTTAATGACGGAGTCGGGGTGGTGGTGTTTACCATTATGCTGGCAATAGCCATTGGCAGTTCCGGGCATGGGGGCGAAGGGGTAACGATGGTCTCAATTGCCAAATTGTTTGCCTTTGAAACTGGTGGCGGTATAATTCTGGGGCTGGTTGGCGGTTATATTGCCTATTGGGCGATGCGGCAGATTGATGAACATAATATCGAGGTTCTGGTAACACTGGCGCTGGTGATGATCATCTATGCCATTGCCGTCAGAACCCATCTTTCCGGGCCGATTGCGGTGGTGATTGCCGGATTGTTTATCGGCAATCATGGTGCCAAATTTGCCATGAGCGAGAATACCCGCGAGCATGTTTTCCAGTTCTGGGAACTGATTGATGAAATCTTGAATTCGGTTCTGTTTTTGCTGATCGGGCTGGAAGTGCTGGTAATCGGGGCTGATCTGTTGCACCTGCCATTTGCAATGGCTGCCATACCGGTGGCGATTATCGCCCGGTTGATTGCTGTGGCAATTCCGATCAATCTTCTGGCCATACGCGAGAAATTTGAAAAGGGGTCAATCTCGCTGCTGACATGGGGCGGACTGCGCGGTGGTATTTCGGTTGCCCTGGCGCTGTCATTGCCGGATGTTGAATATAAAACCGGAATTTTGGCGGCAACATATACTGTTGTGGTGTTCTCGATTATCGTACAGGGCCTGACCATGAAAAGGCTGGTCAAACATTTCAGATTTTTTGATTAGGGGACACGAATATGAGCCGGAAACTATCGGGGATCAGGGCGTGTGTGTTTGATGCTTACGGGACATTATTTGATGTACATTCCCCGGTTGCCAGTGTTGCCGGGAAAATAGGTGATGATGCCAGTGCCGTTTCTGATCTTTGGCGTATGAAGCAGCTAAATTATACATGGCTCAGAAGCTTGATGGGCGAACATGCAAATTTCTGGAAGGTAACCGGTGAGGCTCTGGATTATGCGCTGGCAGCTTACGGTATCAAGGACAAGGGGCTGCGTGATGAACTGATGCAGCTTTATTTGACACTTGATGCCTATGATGATGCCGTAACCATGCTGAAGGCTTTGAAAAAGCAGGGGATGATAACGGCTATATTGTCAAATGGATCGCCTAAAATGCTGAAAGCTGCTGTAAAGTCAGCCGGGTTGAAAAGCCATCTGGATCATGTTCTCTCGGTTGAGGAGGTTGGTGTCTACAAACCCAATCGCTGGGTTTATCAACTGGCGATGAAACATACGCAAATTGAGTTTGCCAACCAGATTTGCTTTGTTTCGGCAAATAGCTGGGATGCCCAGGCAGCGGCCAATTTCGGGTTTCAGGTTGCCCGGATTGACCGGTTTGGTCTGGCAGATGAGAATATTCCCGGCAGGCCGGATATAATGCTGGATTCGCTGGAAGATCTGGTTGCCGCCATTTAGGCTTGCATCTCGCTCCAGATCATTTTTTGTGCTGTTTCAGCAGCTCAACATGATGCTGGCTTGCTTCGGTTTCGCAGCCAAGATCGCGTTCCCTGCCCCTGATCACCGCATAGGCGGCTTCCCAGGTGAATGCGAAGAAGTGGAATCCTTCACCATCAATCTTGTCTTCGTCAAGATCGCGGACCACCCGTGATAACATATCAAGCAGAATTTTTTTGTGCTGTTCCAATTGTTCCGGTGTGGTGCTGGAGCGGGCATTTTCAACGATTTTTACAAGATCGAGATTATAAACATCAATCCGGCCTTTCTGGCGTTCTGTCCACATTCTTTTTGCCCACAGGCCTACAGATACCAGAACGGCAAAGATTGAGAACAACACCCCTATAACTTCAGCATTCACCTGCAAAAAGCTTGGCTGGTCGCGGTCAAAGAATGCCTGGGCGCCGGGGTGAATGGCCAATATGTTGGAAGACCTTGCATCCGGCTGGCTGATGAAACCGGCAAGATGTGAATTGAGTGACAATTCGCGGCGATGGTCAAACAGAACCGAAGTTACTGCCCTTATCATTTCATCAGGAAAATCATTACGGGTTATAAGGATGCGATTGGCTGCAACACTCATCATGTCAGCGGCAGGGATTGGCGGCATGCCACCAAATACTCCTTTGGGTATCTTGACCGGAATTAGAGCATTGTTGCGCATGGCCATGGCGCCTGCCTGATCAATATTGAGGATTTTTATCCGGGCAGCTTCTGCCAGCCAGCGGGTTCGCTTGTTGGCTGGTGGCTCCATATAAAAGGCGGCATCAACCAGTTTGTGGCGCATGGCATTAAAGGATTCAGCCTGGGTCATGGGATGGGCCTTAACCACTTCAGGATTTATGCCATACTGTCCAATAAGATACCAGAATGATCGATAGGCGCTGGAGGTTTGTGGCGGCACCGCTATTTTTTTGCCTGCAAGGTCGTGGATAGTGTCGATGCCTGAATCTGCATGTACGATAATATGGTAGGTATCTGGATAAAGTGAGGCGATCTGGGCAAAATTTGGCCGGGTTATGGCGTCTGAGGGAATGGCGGCAATATCTATCTCGCCTTTTTCCAGCAATTTGATATTGGCTTCAGTGCCGGAGGTGGCAATATGGCGGACCATATAATCGGGGTTTTCCAGGGCCAGACGGTCGGCAATGGCTTCCAGAAGCTCAGAAATTGCCGAGCCGGGAACACCGGTGGCAATGGTTATGGTCTGCTGGGATGAGCGGGACAGGTAAAAATGATAATAAACCCCGGCCAGCAATGTAACAGAGATAGCCAGCGGTATCACAGCCATGAAAAGTGCCCTGCGATTGACTGTATCACGAGATTTTTCAGCCATCTCTACTCCATGATGAATGGGGGGTGAGCCAATATATTAGACTTTATCTGATGGTTTTCAAAGAGAGTAAAAGCTACAAGGCGTCGCGGCATAATAGTTGTTTTTTTAATTTGTCAGGCCGTTTTCCATTGCATAGCGGGTCAGCCCGGCTGTGGTAGAGATTCCAAGCTTGCGCTTGATGTTCTTGCGGTGGGTTTCTACCGTGCGCTCGGAAATGCCAAGTTCGCGACCTATCATTTTATTGGTGCTGCCCTTGGCCAGAAGCGCCAGAACACCTGTCTCCCTTTTGGTCAGGACGGAGTGCTGTTTGGGACCGGTAAGGGCCTTTGCCACATCGGTAGAAAAATAATTGCCGCCGCGATATACGGTTTCGATTGCTGTTGCCACTTCGCTTGATGAAACATCTTTCAGCAAATACCCGCAGGCACCTTCCTCAATGGCCGAGATGACATATTCACGATTATCATGCATTGACAGAATGATGATCTTTGAATGCGGCTGGCGCGCCCGGATGTGGCGGGTTGCCTGCAGCCCGGTCATGTCCGGCAGGTTGATATCCATCAAGATTACATCCGGTTTGATCTGGCAGGCAGCTTCTATGCTTTCGCGACCATTTGAGGCTGTGCCGGCAATGGTGATATTGTCCCAGGTTTCAAGGCAGGCCCCTATGCCCTCGGTGACCAGCGGGTGATCATCAACCAGTAATACTGATATCGCAGTTTGCCCGGTCATTATTCTGCTGCCTGTCTGGCAGTGCTGCTCATGACCGGGATGGAGGCAACAAGAGTTGTGCCATTATCATCTGATGTTATAGTCATTTCACCATTATAATATTCAACTCTTTCACGCATGTTACGCAAGCCGATGCCGCGTGAGGAATTATTGCCGGTTTCAACAGAACCTGTATCAAAGCCATTGCCATTATCATCCACTGTCAGGACTATATTCTGATTATGGTGCTTAAGGCAAATGGCTATCTGTGAAGCCCCGGCGTGACGGATTATGTTGTTAAGGGCTTCCTGCAATATCCGAAACAGGGCGGTTTTGGCATCGTCAGACAACAGGTTGTTTACCGGATTTGCATCAACGGTAACCTTGATGCCGCTGCGGCGTGAAAACTCGCTGGCCAGTGAAGTGATTGCCGGCGCAAGGCCAAGATCATCCAGCATTCCGGGCCGAAGGTCGCGTGAAATGCGCCTGATCTCGGATATTGCATCAGTTAGTGAAGCAAGTCCGCGAATTATGGTTTTTTCAGGTGAGTTGTGCTTTTTTGGCTTGCGGCTTTGAATCTGGGCCAGTTCAAAGATGAATTTGGTTGAAGTCAATTGCTGGGAAATACCGTCATGCAATTCGCGTGCGACACGGGCGCGTTCATCTTCCTGGGTCTCAATAATCCGGCGGTTGAGAGCCTGAAGCTGGGACTTGGCGATGCGGTGCTGCTGATAGGTAACCATAACGCCTGCAGCTCCGATAATCGCCATAGCGGCAAAGACAATGGCGGCGACCAGGATGAAGGTGCTGGTGGTCTTGCCGGTAATGTCTTTTTCCAGACTGCTTATGGCTCCGGTTATGTTGTCGGTATAAAGCCCGGTTCCGATCATCCATTTCCACTTGTCCAGACCGATGGCATAACCGATTTTTCTGGAGGGTTTGCCTGCTGATGGTTTTTCCCAGACATATTCTGTATAACCGCCACCTTTTTTGGCAGCCTTGATCAGGTCGCGAATGACATAGTTTCCCTTGCTGTCGCGCAGGTTCCACCAGTTTTTCCCGATGCGGAAGGACTGTCTTGGGTGAACGATATTGTTGCCCTCGTAGTCATAGACAAAGAAATAGCCATCCGGCCCGTATGACAGATTGGATAGAATAGAGCGAACCTTGGCTTTGGCGGCTTCATCATTATAGGCTGCCGGGCGGTAGATGCTGGATATGGAGTTGAGTGCAAAAGCTGTGTAATAGCGAAGCTCTGCCTTTTTGGCGTTTATCAGACCGCGCTCCAGGGTCTGGGTCTGTGAGTGAGACAACTGGTTGGCCTGATTATAGATCAGTATGCCCACAGCCAGCATGGTAAGGGCCAGCGGGGCAAGTACAAACAGTAGTATTTTCCGGTTTAGCGTCATGAGCCTGGTTCATTGTTTTTAGCTGTGTAGCAGAAAAATTGCCGCATTTGCATTGGTTTCTACCCAGTATTGGGTATGACTACCCAATAAAAGATGTGATTCAGGTTTTGCAAATTATGGCATGCGTGCTAGAGCACATCATAGTGGAGTGTGCATATGGTTGAAAATTGTCTTGATTTTCTAATTCCAATCGGGCTTCATCGGATAGGTTTGGGTCTTTTAAGTCCTGAAAATATCCTAATCAAAAACAGCCGACATGTAAAAAACTGATCGGTATATATTAATTCTCAAGAGGGAGAATACGATGGATCGTCGTTCTTTTATTAAAAAAGCCGGCCTTGCAGCTGGTGCAACAGCAGCTGGTGCAACAACACTTGCTGCACCTGCCCTGTCAAAGGGCAAGGAAAAGCTGGTTATGGTAACGGCCTGGGGCCGTGGCCTTGCCGGGGTGTTTGATGCTGCACAGCGTTTTGCTGATTCAGTAAATGAAATGTCTGAAGGCAGCCTGGAAATCGAAGTCAAGGCTTCTGGTGAACTGGTTTCGGGTCTGGCAGCTGTGTTTGATGCTGTAACATCTGGTCAGGCTGACATGTATCATGCCGCTGATTATTATTATGTTGGTCAGCATCCAGCATTTGCCTTCTTTACTGCTGTGCCTTTCGGTATGGTGCCAAATGAATTGCATAACTGGTACTACCATATGGGTGGTCACAAGCTGCATCTGGAAGTTGGCGAAGAATTTGGTCTGCATTCATTCCTGTGCGGTAATACCGGTCCGCAGGCCGGTGGCTGGTTCCGCAAGGAAATCAAATCGGCTGCTGATTTTAACGGCCTGAAATTCCGCATGCCCGGTCTGGGCGGTAAAGCCCTTGGCAAGTTGGGTGCTTCAGTACAGACGCTGCCTGGTTCTGAAATCTATCAGGCTCTGGCTTCTGGCGCTATTGACGGAACCGAGTGGATTGGCCCATGGGCTGATGAAAAAGCCGGTTTCCAGGAAATCACCAAATTCTACTATACATCCGGCTTCCATGAGCCAGGTGCTGGTCTGACTTTGGGTGTTAACAAGGATCGCTT
The DNA here is from genome assembly GCA_026990765.1 of Hyphomicrobiales bacterium. Taxonomy (GTDB): domain Bacteria; phylum Pseudomonadota; class Alphaproteobacteria; order Rhizobiales; family Aestuariivirgaceae; genus JALWJW01. The sequence goes on from JALXCV010000163.1 coordinate 8,050, forward strand.
TGACAAGCTCAGCAAGCCTCATCAAAAGATGATTGAAATTGCTGCCGGTGAAACCAATGTGTGGAACCTGCATCAATATCTGGCCAACAACTCACAAGCTCTTACCCGTCTGATCGCCGGTGGTGTCAAAACCCTTGAATTCCCTGATGATGTCTGGGATGCCTTCGGCAAGGCTTCCAGGGAAGTCATGGAAGACAATATGGACAATGAACTGTTCAAGAAGGTTTATGAAGCCATGCAGTCATCCATGAAGCAGTCAGCTGCATGGGATGAATTGTCAGCTGGTGCATATACTCGTCAGCGTACACGTGTTCTTGGCAAGTAAGGCTAAAAACTCACAAATGAGAAGTCGGGCTGTTAATGCCCGGCTTCACAATTAATAATAACAAGCCCGAACGGGCTGGTATGTTGTACTGGCTGGTGATGAAACCGGCCAACTGGGTGGGGACTGTTTATGGAAGTGCTGGCAAATCTGCTTTTGAATATTGCCATGGGATTCGTCAATCTGGCAATTATGCCATGGCATCTGGTCAAATGGATCATGTTGCCGACACTCAAGGCAAAAATGAATGTAATTCTTTTGATGGCAATGTCGAAGGAATTGTTTTTTGTTCTGCTGGCACTGGTCCTGACCATTATCATTATCGGGATATTCCGGCGCAGTTTTTTACGATCTACCGTGCTTGGACTGGAAAGTTTCAATGGCCGGATTGGCCGGATGGCGGCATGGTTTTCTATAATAATGATGATCCAGCAGGTGATGATCATCGTTATGGGCCAGGTTTTCCGGGGTAATGATCTGGTATTTGCCCCTTTGGGGATTGAACTGATTAATGAAGAACTGCAATGGCTTTCCGGGCAGCTGAAATTTTACAATGCCATACTGATTTCAATCGCTTCGGCCTACACATTTATTGAAGGGGGCCATGTGCGGGTGGATTTGTTTTATGCAACGGCCAAGCGACGTACCCAGCACTGGATTGACCTTATAGGTACGCTGGTCCTGTTTCTGCCTTCGACAATATTGCTGTGGTGGTTCTCCTGGCCGATCATGGTCAATTCGGTTTTCCGGGCAAGGCCGATGAATATATATTCCTCAAAGGCAAGCTTTCGCAGCTTCAAGTTTGAAGATTCAGGAACCGCTGAATTTACCTGGGTGTGGGCCTTCAAGGTGCTGGTTGTAATATTTGCCGGGCTGATGTTCATTTGTGCGGTCTCATTTTTATTGCGCAACATTCTGGCGCTTCTGGAAAAGGATGAGGAAGTGCCGACCCACTATTTATTTGATGCAGACGGGGATAGCCAGGCCGCTGTGCCAAGCCACTAATTTACGGAGTTTATCGTTATGTTGTTTGGCCTTTCCGGCGTTGAGATTTCGCTGATCATTGTTGCCATATCGCTGTTTTCCGGCATTTTGTCGGGTTTTCCGGTGGCCTATGCGCTTTCGGGATCAGCATTTGTCAGTTTTTTTACTATCGCTTTCCTTTCAGACATGGGCTGGCTCTATGTGCTTGAAAACAATAATGGGGTGATGGAGCATGTACCGGTATTTGCCCAGGGCTGGGAGCGGGCGTTGCTGGCAACTGAATCAACATGGGCGCAAGGGGTGTTTGCCCGGGCCTTTGGCGGCAATGTGGAAACCTTGCTGGCCGTACCGCTATTTGTGCTGATGGGTATTGCGCTTGAACGCTCCAATATTGCTGAAGATCTGTTGACTACCATGGCCAAGCTGTTTGGAACGCTTCCCGGCGGGCTGGCGATTTCCGTAGTCATGGTTGGAACCCTGCTGGCAGCTTCTACCGGTATTGTCGGGGCAACCGTGGTGACC
>JALXCV010000164.1 GCA_026990765.1 Hyphomicrobiales bacterium
CCCGTAGACCACACAACTGGCCTTATCCTGGCCAATGGTTCTGGCGCCCTTGTTGCGCATTGCAAGCAACCCTGCTGCCCCGTCATTGCCCATTCCGGTGAGAATTACTCCCAGCGCTGAATTGCCAGCTGAATTGGCAACTGTTTCAAACATCACATCAACCGAAGGTCTGTGCCCGTTTACAGGCTCATCGGCAACCATGCGGCAATTGAAATTAAGATTTCCAGACACATGCAAATGCGAATCTTCTCCTGAAGCAATATAGATGCAGCCTCGCTGAAGCTGGGCAACATCACCTGCTTCAAAGACCTTTGGCGCACATATATTGTTCAAACGCCTGGCAAAGCGGTTGGCAAACAGCGCCGGCATATGCTGGGTCACAACGGTTGGCGGACAATCTTCAGGAAAACACCGCAAAATCGATATAAGCGCCTCAACTCCACCAGTTGATGCCCCAAGTGCAATCAGTGACGGCAGTTTGGCGTTTGATGCAACAACACTTTTTCCTGCAACATTTGCAGCAGGTTTAGACATTGAACGAAAACGAAAATCCATGGCAGCTGCCTGCTTTACCTTTTGCGGCAATTGCTGAAATGTATCTGGATCATCAGGTGTCGGCTTGGCAACATAATCCACCGCGCCCAGTTCCAGAGCTTCAATTGTTGCCCCGGCACCACGTTTGGTCAAAGTTGATACCATAACTACCGGTGTTGGCCGCAAACGCATTATTTTTTCCAGAAATTCCAGGCCATTCATACCCGGCATTTCAATATCCAGAGTAATTACATCAGGGTTGAGCGCCTTGATCATTCCACGCGCCTCATATGGATCATTGGCTTGTCCAACAACTTCAATGCTGCTGTCCTTTTGCAAGGCGCTGGTAACAAACTGCCGCATGGTCGCACTGTCATCAACTACCAGTACACTGACATTACCCATCTGCTTTTCCCTATTGTTTCTCGAAAGTGGTGGTGGCTATATTTGTAAAGTCATTTTTGGCCGACCCGCTCAAATGTTCTGAATGACCAATGTAGATTATTCCCCCAACCGGCATGATGGCGGCAAAACGCTGCCACAGTTCCGACTTGGTTTCTTCATCAAAATAGATTGTTACATTGCGACAGAAAATAATCTGGAACTGGCCTTTCATTGGCCATTGCGAAAGCAGGTTCAATTGCCTGAACGCAATCAGCTCGTGCACTGCCGGAGATACTTCATAATTATTCTCATATGAGCCTGCAACCGGATTGAACCAGCGCGATCGCACATCATCAGGCACCTTGCTCAACATTCTTTCAGGATATAGTCCGGCCCTGGCTTTTTCCAGAATGGTAGTATCAATATCTGTTGCCAGTATCTTGATGTCATAAGAGGCGGCATCAGGCATCAGCGACAAAATGGTAAAAGCCATGCAAAAGGCTTCTTCCCCACTTGAACAACCGGCACACCACAAACGAACCCGTGCCCCGTTTCTGGCTGATTCAAGCAATGGCGGCAGACTAACTGTTCGCATATGTTCAAAATGATGTGGTTCACGGAAAAAATGCGTGTGATTGGTGGTAAGGGCATCCACCATTATCCGGCGCTCTTCTTCATTGCCCTTGTCGCCTACAAGGGCGCAATAATCCCTGAACTGCTCAAGACCAAGCGCATTAAGCCGTTTGATCAATCTGGAATATACCATGCTCTCACGCGATGCGCCCAGCTTGACGCCGGAAATGGAATATAAAATCTCCTCAATCGTATTGACGTCACTGGCAGTCGGTTTGATCCTGGCATTATCCGGTCCTGGAATATCAGCATTCTTATAAGCCAGATTAGTCATGCTGCCACCTTGGTATTGGTTGGCATGATTTCATTTATTTCAACCAGATTGATCATCCGCTCATCAATTGCCAGCAGCCCGCAAACAAATTTGCGGATCTTGTCATTGCCAACATTCGGGGTTGGCTGCACAACTGACTTGTCCACTTCAAAAATGTTTGAGACTGCATCTACCAGCAAACCAACCATTTGTTCGCCCATCTGCACCACAATTATTACATGTCGCTGGCTGGGTTCGGTGATACCAACTCCAAAGCGGGCAGCCAGATCTACAATCGGCAGAACTACTCCGCGAAGATTGATTACACCACGAACAAAATCTGGCGAATGCGGCAATGGAGTCTCTGCTGTCCAACCACGTATCTCGCGAATGGACATTATATCCACACAAAATTCCTGTTGCCCCAGCCAGAAGGAAACCAGTTCCAGATTTGCGCTTTGAGCTTCACTTTGATCATCAGTCATTGTCATCAACCCACCTTTTCAAATAGCATTTCAGGTTCCGTCTCCAGCACCGGGGAGCGGTAAACAAGGGATTCCACATCAAGAATAAGGGCTACACGGCCATCACCAAGCACGGTCGCGGCAGCAATGTCCTGCACGGTTCCATAATTATTATCCAGACTCTTGATAACAACCTGACGCTGGTCCTGTATCTGGTCCACCAGCAGCGCCGACAGCGATCCCGATTCAGTTTCCACCATCACCAGAGTACCGGCAGCTTCATTGCTTTTGGTTTTTCTCAAACCCAGCACAACCCCGACATCGATGATCGGGACAAACTGGTCACGCACACAAACCACAGAGCTGTTGGAGCCAAGAGAATGGAAACTCCTGTCTTCAAGCCGCAAGGTTTCAGTCACAGCCGTTAGCGGGATAATGAAAGTCTGGTCACAAACTGTTACTATCATCCCCTCAAGCACCGCCAGTGTGAGCGGCAGGCTCATGGTAAAAGTTGAGCCTTTTCCCGGCTCGGATGATATTGATACCTTGCCGCCAAGTGACTGGATAGAATTCTTGACCACATCCATGCCAACTCCGCGCCCGGACATGGCTGATACTTTGTCAACCGTAGAAAATCCCGGCATGAATATAAGATTGTCAATTTCATTGTCACTCAACTGATCATCA
>JALXCV010000165.1 GCA_026990765.1 Hyphomicrobiales bacterium
CCGGTCAGTGGCGGCGGCAAGACGGGTGACAGAGATAGAAGAAGTATTGGTGCCTATAATCGTGGATTTGGGCAGAAATGGGCAAAGCTGGTCAAAAATCTTGCGTTTGACCTGTTCATCTTCAGTTGCAGCCTCGATCACAATATCACTGTCGTTAAATTCCTCCATGGTTCTGGCTGGAATTATCAGGTCGAGTGCCTTTGATCGCTGTTCCTCGGTGATTTTCTCCGATTTTACCTGGCGTGCCATATTTCCATTAATGGTAGCAAGGCCTGCTTCTATGCGTGAATAGTCAATATCGTAGATTTTCACATCAAATCCGGCCAGTGCACAAACATGGGCAATGCCAGTACCCATCTGCCCGGAGCCAATGATGCCAACTCTTTGTATTTTCATCCTGTAAATCCGTTCAGTATCTTTCAAATACAGATGCGAGCCTATACCGGCTGGCTTTAGGCGGCAAGAATATTTATCGCGTGCGGCATGACGCCACTACATTCCAAGCTTTTCCAGTTCCCCGTCCAGTTCCGGTATTGCGTCAAACAGATCAGCGACCAGACCATAATCGGCAACCTGGAAAATCGGGGCATCCTCATCCTTGTTGATGGCAACAATGACCTTGGAATCCTTCATTCCTGCCAGATGCTGGATAGCACCGGAAATGCCAACGGCAATATAAAGCTCAGGAGCTACAACCTTGCCAGTCTGGCCAACCTGATAATCATTGGAAACAAACCCGGCATCAACTGCGGCGCGTGAGGCACCAACGGCAGCATTCAGCCTGTCGGCAATTTTTTCCAGCATGGCGAAATTTTCACCATTCTGCATGCCGCGACCACCAGAAATGATAATATCAGCAGAAGTCAGTTCCGGGCGGTCGGATTTGGACAGGTTTTCATCCACATACTGGCTAAGCCCGGTATCAGCAGGTGCTGCAATGGTTTCAATTTCAGCCGAGCCGCCATCACCGGCAGCATCAAAACCGGCGGTGCGGATGGTGATTACTTTTTTGGCATCACCTGATTTAACGGTTTCCATGGCGTTACCGGCATATACTGGACGCACAAAAGTATCAGCTGATACAATTTCGGTTATTTCAGAAATCTGCATGACATCCAACAGGGCAGCAACGCGCGGGCAGATATTCTTGCCGTTGGTGGTGGCAGGGGCTAGCAGCGCATCATAATTGTCCATTAGCGGCACGATCAGGGCTGCCATGTTTTCAGCCATGGGGCGCTCAAACATTGCATCATCACAATGCAGCACCTTGGCGACACCGGCCAGATTTGCAGCTTCTTTGGCGGCATCTTGTGCATTGTTGCCGGTAACCAGCACATCAACATCTGCGCCAATGGCAAGGGCGGCAGTCAGGGTCTTGTGGGTTGCATCTTTCAGCGATGTATTGTCATGTTCAGCAATAAGTAAAGTGGCCATGGTCAGATAACCCCCGCTTCGTTTTTCAGTTTGTCTACAAGTTCTGCTACCGAGCCGACAATCTGACCGGCTTTGCGTGCTTCTGGTTCACTGGTGGAAACAACTTCCAGTCTGGGGGTGATATCCACGCCCAGTTCTTCAGGGGTTTTGGTATCCAGTGGTTTCTTCTTGGCCTTCATGATATTTGGCAGTGAAGCATAGCGTGGCTGGTTGAGCCGCAAATCAGTTGTGATAACCAGCGGCAATGTGGTCTTGATAGTCTGCAAACCGCCATCGATTTCGCGAGTGACTGTACCATCACCGTTCAGTTCAACTTTGGAAGCAAAGGTGGCCTGGGGCCAGCCAAGCAAGGCAGCCAGCATCTGGCCGGTCTGGTTGGCATCATCATCGATTGCCTGTTTGCCAAGGATTACCAGTCCTGGCTGTTCTGCATCAACAATTGCCTTGAACAATTTGGCCACGGCCAGCGGTTCGGTGCGTTCATCAGTCTTGACAAGAATACCGCGATCAGCGCCCATCGCCAGAGCGGTACGGATGGTTTCCTGTGACTGCTGGGGTCCGACAGAAACGGCAATGATTTCATCAACCTTGCCGGCTTCTTTCAGCCGGATGGCTTCTTCAACTGCGATTTCATCAAAGGGATTCATAGACATCTTGACGTTGGCGGTTTCCACGCCTGAACCGTCTGCCTTGACACGGATCTTGACATTATAGTCAATCACTCGCTTGACACCGACCAGAACTTTCATATTTGCATGCTCTTTCGATTTGTTACGGGTTTGTTGAATTTGTGCAGTGCAACGTAAATCCGCTAAAATGCCGCGTCAATGATGAAAACGGATAATATGCTGTTTTTACGACACTATGTTGCGGGCAAAGCGCCGGGCAAGACGGTTTTTAAGCGGTATGGTAATGACAAGCCCGGAAATAAAGCCGCCAATATGAGCCCACCAGGCAACATTGGCTGCATCACCAGTAGCCGACAGCAGGGACACAAACTGAAAACCGAACCAGGCAAGCAATGCCCAAAAGGCCGGAATCGGCATGGGGATCTTAAGAAACAGCAATATCCAGACGCGGGCTTTTGGAAATAACACCAGATAGGCGGCCATAATTCCTGATACGGCACCTGATGCACCAATCAGCGGGGCCTGTGATTGTGGTGAAATGGCAATGTGGGTGAGAGCGGCTATGATGCCGGTTGTCAGGTAAAACAGTAAAAACCCGAAATGGCCAAAGGCATCTTCAACATTATCGGCAAAAACCCAGATAAAAGCCATATTGGCAATTATGTGCATCCAGCCGGAATGCAGGAACATATAGGTTATCAGCGTAACGGCTTCTGGAACCTTCTGCAAATACAGTTCCAGTGAGGCATTATTGGTAAATATGGCCGGTATGGTGCCATATGACAGAGCCAGTGCCATTTCACCCTTGCCGCCCACCCCGATATGGGAATAGAAAAACACCAGAAAGTTCAGAACAATGATAATTCCGGCAATTGTCTGAAAGCGGATGATCTTTAGCGGATTATCGTCGTGAATGGGCAGGAACATCTAGCGGGTCTTTCCCGGTTCCCACATCACATCTCCCCCGTGAGACATGTTGGCATGGCGTGAGGCGACGAACAAAAAGTCTGATAAACGGTTTATATATTCAAGTGCATTGGCTGATATGGCCCTGTTATTGTGCAATACCATTTCCGCAATGATCCGTTCAGCCCGCCTGGCAATGGTGCGCGCCAGATGCAGATAGGCTGCAGATGGATGACCGCCCGGCAACACAAAAGACCGCAATGGTTCAAGATCGGCATTCATCAGGTCGATTTCATCTTCCAGACGTTTGACCTGTGCGGGCGTTATGCGAAGGGCTGAGATGTTCCCATCATCAGGAATGCAAAGATCAGCCCCCAGATCAAACAGATCATGCTGCACCCTTGCCAGCATGGCATCAAGTTGTGCAGATGAATGGAGCCGGGCAATGCCAATAGCGGCATTGGTTTCATCAACCGTACCATAGGCACTGATCCGCAAATCAGACTTGTGGACCCGATCCCCACTACCAAGCCCGGTAGTCCCGTCATCCCCGGTACGAGTATAGATTTTATTCAATTTCACCATAAGGGTACTTAACGGCAATTATGATGAAATGCAAAGGGGTTTTACTCTGTCCTTAAAATTCTTGCCGGTTTTGCGGTGAGGGCGCGCCAGGTGGTTGCAAGGCCGGCGGTTATGGTTATCAGCATGGCGGCAAGGGCGGTTATGGCGGCGGTGGTCAGGGAGAAATGCCAGGGCATGGTAAGGATGCGGGTGATTATCATCCATGCTGCAAGCGAGCCGGTGGCGGTGGCAAAAATGGCGGTTATCAGGCCGAGCAGGGCGTATTCATAGATAAATGAGCGGATAAGCTGCAGGCGCGATGCTCCAAATGTCTTGAGCACTACCGCATCATAGGTTCTGGTTGACAGGCCCGATATCATGGCACCACCCAGCACCAGAATACCGGTGATGATGGTTATGGCGCTGGCAGCGCGGATGGCGGCCAGCAATTTACCCAAAAGGGTATTTACTGCATCAAGCGCATCCTTGATGCGAACCGCGGTGACTGCCGGATATCTGGTGGAAACCGCTCGCAATAAATCATCCTCGCGCGGCTGGCTCATCGAGGCGGTTACCAGAAAGGTATGCGGTGCTCCTTTCAGTGTATTGGGGGAGAATACCATGACGAAATTTATTCGCAATGATTCCCATTCAACCTTGCGCAATGAAGCGATTGTGGCCGTAACATTGCGGCCCAGAATATTGACGGTAACAGTAGCGCCAATTTTCAGGCCGGCAGCTGTCGCGACTTCTTCAACAAAGGAAACCAGTGGCGGGCCGGAATAGTCTTTGGGCCACCATTTGCCAGCGGTGATAGTGGAGTTTTCCGGCAGGGTCTCGGAATAGGTCAGGCCGCGATCTCCCCGGAAAGCCCATTGTTTGTCTGGCCGGATTGTCAGTTTTTCCAGTGCTATGCCGTTGAGCTTTTGCACCCGGCCTCGCAGCATAGGGGCAGCTGCTGTCTTGCTGACGCCGGGTTGCTTTTTGATGAAACTTTCAAACTGTTTTACCTTTGAATTTTGTACATCCACGAAGAAGAATGACGGGGCGTTTTTCGGCAGGGATGATTGCAGTTCAGTTGATACATTGCGGTCGATAAGAGCCATGGCGACAAACAGGGTCAGGCCAAGCCCCAGTGATAGTACTATTGAAGGGGTGGGGGCGCCGGGGCGATAAAGATTGGCAACAGCCAGCCGCATGGCAGCAGATTTGGGCCGGGCGAAATGTCTGGCCAGAAACATGATCAGCCGGGCAAGGCCGGTCAATACAGCGAAAACCACTGCCAGCGCCAGCACATAATAAAGGGTGATGCCATGCTTGGGGAATGATACCCATGCAAGAATGATGATTGCTGCAAGCGCCGCTACAATGGTGATCAAAAAGCCAGGGGCGGGCAATTGCAATTTGTTGCTGGCAGTATAGCCAAACAGGTGTGAAGCTGGTGTATCTCTGGCAATTGCCAAAGGCCACAGGCTAAAGGCTATGGTGACCAGATAGCCAAATAGTGCTGCCCGCAACAAGGGCAGATATTCGATGGTAGCGGTAACCGGCACCGGCAGCAGGGATGAAAGCACCGGGGCAAACAATATTGGCAATATGGCTGCTATTATCAGGCCGGTAATGATGGCAAGGCTGGCAACCAGCAGCACTTCGATCAGATAGGTGGCAAGGATAGTGGCAGATGGTGCCCCAAGGCATTTTAGAGTGGCGATATTGGGCTTGCGGCGATCAAGGAAGGTGGCAACCGCATTGGCGACACCGGTGCCGCCGACAATCAGGGCGGTAAGGCCGGTGAGGGCTAAAAAGAATGACAGATTATCGATGAAACGGCTGGCACCGGGAGCAGCATTGTTGCGGGTTCTGATCTGCCAACCGGCATCCGGGAATTGCTTGTTTGCCTGAAGCTTGATCTGCTCCAGATCGGCTTTGGGATCGGCAATTTTCACCCGGTAATGAAAGGAAACCAGACTGCCGGGTTTTAGCAGGCCGGTGGCGGCAAGACCGGCATGGCTGATCAGCAGGCGGGGACCAAGCACAAAACCATCGGCTATGCGGTCAGGCTCATTTTTGATCAGGCTGTTAATGATGAAACGGGTTTCACCAAGGTTTATGCTGTCACCGGGTTTGATGCCAAGCTGCACCATCAGGGCCGGTTCGGCAAAGGCTCCCCAGCCTTCAGCTTTTTTGAGCAGGCGGTTTTGCAGGCTGCCGGCATCACTCAAGGTGATTTTGCCATAGAGCGGGTAGAGATCATCAATGGCCTTGATTTCTATCAGGGTTCTCTTGTCATTGGCGCTGGCGATGGCGCGCATGGAAGCGGTGCGCGATACGGTTCCAAGGGATTTTAGATAGGCAAGTTCATCGGCTTGCAACTGGCGATGCACGACGGCAAATTGCATATCACCGCCAAGCAATGGCTGTCCCTGTTCGGCCATGCCGCGCTTTACCGAGGCTGAAAGGGTGCCAACAATGGCAATGGCGGCAACCCCTAAGGTCAGGCAGATGAGAAACACCCAGAATCCTCTAAGACCTGAACGCAATTCACGCCGGGCAAATTTGAATCCGGTTTTTATATGCGCATTCATGCCGGAACCCTGGCCGAGATGATCCGGCCATCGCGCACTTCGCAGATTTCATCGCACTTGTCAGCCAGATCATGGTCATGGGTAACCAGCAGCAAGGTGGTGTTGTTTTCCCGTTGCAGGGTGAAAAGCAATTCCATGATGGTCTTGCCGGTGGCTGAATCCAGATTGCCGGTTGGCTCATCGGCCAGAATAATGTCGGCACCGGCAGAAATGGCGCGGGCAATGGCAACGCGTTGCTGTTCACCGCCTGACAATTGGCCGGGATAATGAGTGAGGCGATGGGCAAGTCCTACCCGTTCAAGAGCGCTGGCGGCGAGTTGATCGGCATTGGCTGTTGCCTTGAATTCCAGGGGAACTGCAACATTCTCCAGTGCGGTCATGGTTGGGATCAGGTGGAAGGACTGGAACACGATGCCAATATGGTCGCGGCGAAAGCTGGCCAGCTGGTCTTCATTCATCACGGTCAGATCATGGCCGCAAATGACTGATTTGCCCTTGTTTATGGCTTCAAGCCCGGCCAGCACCATTAACAGGGTGGTCTTGCCTGAACCTGATGGTCCGACTATGCCAAGGGCCTTGCCGGGGGTGACTTCAAGGCTCAAATTGCGCAAAATCTCCACTGGACCGGCGCTGGCGGTGAGGGTGACATCAATATGTTCAAGGCTGATTATGGGGCTTGCCGTTGCTGGCTGGTTCAACATATTGCCTTGTTTCCCTCAAAATGTCCGCTAGACTGATTATATGCGAATCTGTTTGCCTGATAAGAATATAACGACCTGCGTGGTTTTTTCCGTCGCTTTTATTTTGGCCCTGTTGATGATGATTGCAAGTGCTGATGCAAAAACCAAAAGGCTGGTGCTCTTGGGTGACAGTCTGACTGCCGGTTACGGGCTTGATGCCGGGGACGGGTTTGGCGATCAGCTGGCAGTGGCGCTCAGGGATGAAAAAATCGATGTGGAAGTTGTCAATGCCGGGGTGTCGGGTGATACCAGCAGCGGCGGGCTGGCGCGGCTTGACTGGTCCCTGGGAGACGGGGCTGATGCGGTGATTGTAGAGCTTGGAGCAAATGATGCCTTGCGCGGAGTTGATCCGGGGCTGACGCGGGCCAATCTTGAGGCGATTTTGCAGCATTTGCAGCAGCGAAAAGTAAAAATATTGCTGGCTGGAATGCTGGCTCCTCCCAATATGGGCAATGATTATGGCGACAGGTTCAACTCGATCTATCCTGAACTGGCAGCGAAATATCAGGTGTTGCTTTATCCCTTCTTCCTTGACGGGGTGGTAGCAGATAAGACTCTTAATCAGCGCGATGGTATTCACCCCAATAAAAACGGGGTGAAGATTATCGTTGAGCGGATAATGCCATTTGTGCGCCAGTTACTGGAATAGGCGATGCAACGATTATTCACCGGTATTGAAATTCCCGAAAAACTGGTCGGGCAATTGCAGCTGATGCAATCAGGGCTGGATAAAGTGCGCTGGATCAGACCAGGTGATTTTCATATCACATTGAGGTTTTTTGGTGAAATGCCCGAGCCGGTTTCAGCTGATCTGGTGCAAAGCCTGCAAAATATCAAGATGCAACCATTTGATATCCGTTTTGAAAAAGCTGGATGGTTTGGCAGGCGCAAAGCTTCATCAATACATTTAAGGGTTGAGCACAATGGCGAACTGGACCTGCTGCACTACCGCCATGAAATGCTGGCAAGGGATTTGGGGTTTGCAGCAGTTTCGCAAAATTATACCCCGCATGTAACGCTTGGCCGCTTGCACAATACACCAAAATACCAGCTTGAAGATTTCATTGCTGATCATGCAACGCTGGAGCTTGCAGCTTTCAGGGTTGACAGTTTCGCCCTGTTCTCGGCCAGACCATCAGGCGGCGGCGGGCCTTATGTGGTTGAGGAGAGGTATCAATGTTGAAAGTTCTGTTTTTGTTCGCATTATTTGTTGAGTTTTGTAAGCGTTTGTGTATGCTTGCATAATTATTGGGAAAACAATTCTGCTTAAGGATGTTTGGATAGTGAATGATTATCACAATGAGAAAAGTGCAGCTGATGAGTTGGCAACTTTTCTGGATGGACAAAAATTTGCAACAGTCATGGCTGATCCTCCGTGGCGTTTTACAAACAGGACGGGTAAAATAGCCCCAGAGCACAAGCGGTTGGCCAGATACCCAACAATGACACTGGATGATATTTGCAATCTCTCAGTTTCTGATCATATGGAAGATACGGCTCATTGTTATCTTTGGGTGCCAAATGCCTTGCTACCTGATGGATTGCGGGTTTTGCAGGAATGGGGATTTACTTATAAATCAAATATTATTTGGCATAAAATCAGGAAGGATGGGGGGTCTGATGGCCGGGGGGTTGGGTTTTACTTTAGAAATGTCACTGAAATTCTGCTTTTTGGAGTAAGAGGGAAAAATGCCCGGACACTGAAGCCGGGGCGTACCCAGGTTAATCTGTTTGGTTCAAGAAAGCGGGAGCATTCACGCAAACCCGATGAACAATATGGCATTATTGAATCTTGCAGTTGGGGGCCATTTCTTGAGTTGTTTGGCAGGGGAACTCGTGAAAACTGGACTGTTTGGGGAAATCAGGCAGGAGATGATTACAAGCCATCATGGGATACCTACAAGTATAATTCTGCAATAGCGGCAGAGTGAATTATGACTATTATTGGCAGATCCAAAAAAGAAAGTAATTCTGTAGCTGATGCCCCTGAATTGTGCAGGAAAGTTTTCTCACCTCGTATTCGAAATAGATTTGAATTGATAAGTTATCGAAATGCAAGTGCAATTTTGAAAATGAACTATCCTGATCAGTTTGATCAGCTATCTTCGGTTCTGGAAAGTTTTGAGATATCCGAGACAATGATACGAAAACCGGGTGGCAGCAAAGGACCGATAGCCAAATATGTAGATACGCTTTTTAATGATGACTGGGTAGAAACACGTATTTCAGCTGATCTGCAAGTCAGACTTAATGACGCGAAAAAACAGAATAAACTTTTGTATAAATATGTACGCAAGGGTTTTCTGGATGGACACCGGATTGATTTTGTCAACGGGAAAGTTGCTGTTGATCTTGAGTGGAACAGCAAAGATCAAACCTATGATCGCGATCTATCAGCTTTTGCAGCCTTTTATGAAGCTGGTGCAATTGATGTTGGTGTAATAATCACCAGAGGTTCATCACTGGATAATGATTATTTTCGCGGGTTGGGGAAAGTTCTTAAAAATGATGGAACTGAAGGTACTGAAGATGTTTTCAAAAAATTTGGAGCATCGACAACGGGGATGAAAAAGCTTCTCTATCGCCTTGATGCCGGTCGTAATGGAGGCTGTCCGGTTTTGGCTATTGGTATTACCCCAGAATGTATTGCCAAGAGATAGATACGTTGCTTTTAGACTAACCAGCTTTTCCTTCCAGTTCATCAGCCAGACCTGAGGCTGCCTGTTCCAGCAGGTTCAGGACCAGAGTAAAGCCATCCGGGCCGCCATAATAGGGGTCGGGGACATTTTGATCACCGCCGGGGGCGTAATCGAGGAACATTTTCAGCTTGTGTTCCCGCGATGGGCCGGCGGTATGGCGC
>JALXCV010000166.1 GCA_026990765.1 Hyphomicrobiales bacterium
GTGCCCGGCGCTCCATATTCAAGAGTATCAGAGGCGGCAACCGAACCATCAGTATCACGCAAACGAGTGGTGGAAAACAAGGGTGGCAAGACAGCAAACAAGAATTTTGAAGTGCGACTTGCTGATGGAAGATGGTTACAGATCAACGAAAGGCGGACTCGCGATGGCGGTTTTGTTTCGGTTGGAACTGACATTACTGAAATCAAGATGCACGAAGAACGCCTTGAAGCTTCACACCGCGAACTGATGCGCTCGGTTCGTGAATTGCAAAAAGCCCGGATGACAGCAGAACAACAATCACAAAAGCTGGGACATCTGGCAGAGCAATATTCGCGTGAAAAAACCCGGGCCGAAGCTGCCAACCGGTCGAAATCGGAATTTTTGGCTAATATGAGCCATGAGCTGCGCACCCCGCTAAATGCCATTTTAGGGTTTTCAGAAATCATGGAAAACCAGACATTCGGCCCAATCGGTACTGAAAAATATATTGGCTATGCCAGCGACATTCACAAATCCGGCCAGTTCCTGCTGGATGTGATCAATGATATTCTTGATATGTCAAAGATTGAGGCCGGGCGGGTCGAGCTTGATGTCAAACAGATCGACCTTGATAATCTGGTGGTGGAAGCCTTGCGGATTGCCGGTCCAAGGGCAACCCAGAACAAGGTTGAGATCATCAATAATGTTACTGGCGGTCTGACAATCATGGCTGACAAACGGGCGGTAAAACAGGTTCTGATCAATCTGTTGACCAATGCCATCAAATTCACCCCGGAAGAAGGCCAGATAAACATTTCAGCTTTTGACCTTGAAGACAAGGTTCAGATACTTATCGAAGATACCGGTATCGGCATTCCGGCATCAGAGCTGAACAAGCTTGGTCAGCCTTTTGCCCAGGTGGAAAACCAGTTCACCAAATCACGCGGCGGTTCCGGCCTTGGCCTTGCCATTTCGCGTTCACTGATCGAGTTGCATGGCGGTTCCTTGATGATTGACAGTGTTGAAGGTGAAGGCACCAGTGTTTCAGTAACGCTTAACCGGCAGGTTTTGACCAGCGGTGACAGCGACAATCAAGATGATGAAAAAATCCAGGCAGCAGCAACAGCCTGACAAACCCTTAAATCACCCGATCACCTGTTTGAATATATGGCGAACCTGCCCGGCTGTATCTTCCAGAAGCTGAGTGGTTGATGCCATATCAGGGCAACCGGCGGCAATACATAATATAGTGATCATTTTTGCCGGAGCATTTTGTGCATCGAACGGGCCGGCTACTCCAAGCTTGATAATCTGTGACAGTGACTGATAAAGATTGGCGGCAAATTTGAGTTGTGATGCGGTCTCTGCCTCAATAACATTTCCTGCTGCCAGCTTGTCGATAGCATTGATGACCGAAACATCAAGTACATCCGGCTTTTCTGGAGCAGACAGCAATTGCATAACCTGTGTGATGAATTCCACATCGATTATGCCGCCACGCATGGTTTTCAGATCCCAGATATTCGCAGCCGGTTTTTCCTGATCCAGCAGATTGCGCATATCAAGCGCATCCTTGCAGATGCCAGCAGCATCACGACTGGTACAAAGCGCCGTTCTGATCGCATCACGGGTCAAGTCACAAAGCTTTTGATCCCCGGCAATCAACCGGGCGCGGGTGAGAGCCATTCGCTCCCAGGTCCAGGCGTCGTTTTTCTGATAATCAACAAAGCCATCAATATGAATGGCAATTGGCCCCTTATTGCCGGATGGACGCAATCGCATATCCACCTCATACAACACCCCTTCAGCTGTTGGCGTGGTCAGGGCGGTAATCAGGCGCTTGGTGATACGGCCATAATACTGGCTGGCACTTAAAGGCTTTTTACCGTCAGAAAAACCTGCATCAGGGTCATGATCATAAACGATGATCATATCAAGGTCCGAAGTGGCGGTCATTTCACCCCCACCCATCTTGCCCATGGCAATTATTGCCATCTGACCAGATTTCACACTGCCATGCAGGCGGGCTATATCGAGCTGTGAGGCTTTTAGCATATGGGCAACCAGTGCTGATGCCAGATCAGCATAGGCTTTTCCGGCCTCATGGGCATGAATGGTTTGTGACAGGATGCGCACCCCGATACGAAACGACATTTCGCGCCCGATAATTCTGGCCTGATCCAGAATTTCCTCAAATGGCAATGACAATGGTATGGTTCTGGCAAATATTTCCGCCAGTTGCTCAGCATCGGGCAGGGATGAAAAGAATTCAGGATCAATCACCGCTTCCAGCATTCTCGGGCGCCGGGCAAGCTCATCAGCAAGCCGCGGAGCATCTCCAAGAATTTTGGTCAGCAGCGATAACAGGTCAGAATTGGCCCTGAGCATTGAAAATAATTGTACACCGGCAGGAAGGCCCGACAGGAAACGCTCAAAGGCGGCAAAGGCATTATCGGGTTCACCGGTTGCTGCCAGTTCATCCAGTAATGCCGGTAATATTTCTTTTAAGCGTTCGCGCGCCTCATTGGTTCGAAGTGCCTTGAAGTGGCCCGTGTACCAGCGGCGGATTGACTGGCAGATCATTTCCGGTCTGGCAAAGCCCAGCTCTTCCAGATATGCCAGCGTTTCGGCATTATCATCAATACCGGTAAAATCAAGAATTACCTTCTGGCCTGGATCACTGGCAAACAGGCTGTCATACAATTCTTCAACCGTTTCAAAGGTTGATTGCAGGGCGCTGGTAAAACTTGCATCATCACCATAGCCGCAAAATCTGGCCAGTGCAGAAAACTGCTGGCTGTCTGATGGCAGCTCATGGGTTTGCTGATCGGCAATCATCTGGATACGATGTTCTATCTGGCGCAGGAAATTATAGGCAGTCTCAAGCCTTGCTGCCACATCAGCTGTTACCCAGCCTGCTTTCACCAGATGTTGCAGCATGGGCA
>JALXCV010000167.1 GCA_026990765.1 Hyphomicrobiales bacterium
TTGATCAGTTTCAGAACCTTTCCCGGTAATCTGGAAGAATTCATGCGTGCCTGAATAATTCCCAGGCTGGTTGGTTTGGCTGTAATCGTCACTGGATCATGGCTCAACTTTTGCCCCACACTCTGGGATCAATTATTCGCTGGTCTTCACAAGCAAATTGCGAAAAATCAATTTCGCATGGCTGATTAAAGGCAGCAACACATTGTTCGATATTTGACAGTGAATGAAAGCCTATCACCATATGGTCAATAAATTCCAGTTGTCTGATAAATCCAAGGCAGGCGGCAAGCGGGCTGATATCTCTCATGCCAAGTTGCCGGTGAAAATTGCCCAGAAGTTTTCGCGCCGGATACAGATGTTCGGGAACCTCTTGCTCATCCATCAGCAATAGCCCTTGCAGGAAAACTGACCGGGCATGAATTTCAACTGATTTCCGACTTAGTTTCTCCAGCCTGTTATCTTTTAGCAGGCGCTGGTCAAAAACATTTATCGGTATTTGTATGATATCCAGATCAAACCTTGAGAAAATATCATCAATTTCAAAAGCTTCATAAAGCGAAATGCCAATTTTTTTTACCAGCCCTTGCTGCCTTAACTCGTCAAGGGCTGCTACCAGCTCAACAGAGTAACTTGCATTAAATCCATCTGTATCATGCAGCATCAGTCCGTATACTGAGGCAAGTTTCATGCTTTCAAGTGATGCTGCAAATTGTGAGTTTATCTGGGTTCTGATATCGCGGTAATTAATAGTATCAAGCTTTGATGGAAGCTTGGTGATAACCCGAAATCCGGCATTTTGCGGTATTGTCTGGCCAAGTACCTGTTCGGCATTGCCATATGCTGCTGCCGTGTCGATGGTCAAAATATCATGCTGTCTTGCAAATTCAAATATTTGTCTAACCTCATCGGCACTCACCGGTTTGCCATCAGAAGTTATTCCGTAATCCATTCCGAACTGGGCACTTCCGATAGTAATTTTGTGCAGTTTGGCAACCATCAGGGATTCAGCCTGTTTTCATTTTCGTAACGGCTGACATGATCAAGTATCTGGGTTACAACCAGATCAGCATTCTTTATCGGGTCAAACCCTTCAACAATTTCATCATATCCCTTGGGCTGGCAAACCCCTGGCCGGAAATGCCTGGACATCTCGGCAACCCCGTTTTTTAGCTTTTGCCGGTCGAATTTGAAATTAATAATATCCTCCCATTTGACCCCGGCATCCCAGTTGAAGATTCCCGGCAGGCAACGATACCATGCGTGACCAAAGCAGATAACCGGTTTGCCCATCTGCAGGGCTTCAAATCCGGCCGTTCCCACCAGAGTGGCGACCGCAATGCTTGCTTCGATTAGATCAAAGCTGTCCACAGCAGCGCTGATATAGCTGGTTTCGGGAATGGCCTTGAGGCGTTTGAAGAAGGAAGACTCACGGGCAAACAAAGTCTGCTTCGGGTTCTCCTTGACGTAAATATGCACATCATCTGGCAGAAACAGCCTTAATTGCTCAATTGCCAGCAACTGATCGGCATATATATCACCATAGACATCCACTGTAACTTCGGGCTGAAAGTGCAATGGAACGTAAATGAATTTTTTCTTCAGATTTATTTTTGCAGGCAGTTTGCTCTGTATCTGAAGCATTTTAATCCGGTCTTTGTAGGTGCAGATTTTCCTCCTGAAAGGAAATGACTTGTCAGCAGCGCCAAATTTTTGGGCTATCTTGTTATAGCCAAGTTTCAATGCCTCCATGAAGATCTGTCTTGTCAGTGAGCCAACAGATTCTTCAAAATACATGTAATATGGTTTTTCCGGTTTTTCGTTAATTTTCACATCCGGTGCCACCTCGCCTGGAAATGACGAACGATAATAACCTATATCGTAAAAATGATCGACTATGAAAAACCGGTTGGCGAACAATGTTTGGTAGCAATGGACAACCGTCAGACCCATTTCCTTTGCCAGAAACAGCAGGGCAATGGTGCTGCCTCCATGCGGGGTATTGTTAAAGACGATACTCTTGATATTTCTGGATACAATAAGATGATGATACCAGTGGATCATTGTTTCCAGCTGGCAGTTATATTCTGCCCAGCTTTTGTTTCGGTCCCGGGCACAACGGGCGCTGCGGTTTATATTGCGGATGAAGTATGGCATGGACAGATTGCGCACCCTGGTTGCCAGGTCAGGGTCCAGTGTAGCTGAAAATACTGCATCTACATCGCCAAGCTTGATTGGCGTATGGTCCAGGACAAGCATACCATCTCGCATTTCCTGACCAGATTTCCTTCCAGTCCTTATCCATACAGCAGGTGAAACACCGCGAGCGATGAAAGCATCAACGATTTCCGGGAAAAATCCGAATAACATGCAGTTATTCAGCAAAGCTTCGGGGGAATCTGAAGCGGGTTCGATAGTATTTGACATTGCGCCGTAAACCTGAGTGCATCAAAAAGATGGCCACATTAAACAGGCATTGGATTCCATTGCAAGTGATTTTACTTTTGCGCATGGCAATAACATGAACCCGGCTGTCAGCCGTAGCGATGCTTGTTGTTTTTTAATGGCAAAGCTGTCTGATCAGGCTGTCTGGTTATGCTTGCGTTTCATGAATTCGCTGGCTGTTTCAACCGCAACAGCTGCATCACGGCAATAGGCATCAGCGCCAACGGCTTCGGCAAATTCTTCATTTAGCGGGGCGCCGCCAACCAGCACGATGAAATCGTCACGTATGCCTTTTTCTTTCAGCGTGTCGATCACCACTTTCATATAGGGCATGGTGGTGGTCAAAAGGGCAGACATGCCAAGAATGTCAGGCTGGTGCTCTTCCAGCGCCGCCAGATAATCCTCAACCGGATTATTGATGCCAAGGTCTATCACCTCAAATCCGGCACCTTCCATCATCATGCCGACCAGGTTTTTGCCAATATCATGAATATCGCCCTTGACCGTTCCGATAACCATTTTGCCCAGTTTTGGAGCGCCGGTTTCAATCAGCAAAGGCCGCAAAATTGCCATGCCACCCTTCATGGCCCCCGCAGCCAGCAAGACTTCAGGCACAAACAGGATACCATCGCGAAAATCTTCTCCGACAATTGCCATGCCTTCTACCAGAGCCTTGGTCAAAATGTCATAGGGAGTCCATTTTCTCTCAAGCAGAATATTGACAGCCTCTTCGATTTCCTCTTTCAGACCATCATATAAATCATCATGCATCTGCTCGACGAGTTCACCATCATCAAGCTCATTTAGGTCCAGATCGTCTTCTTCATCGCTCATCGCGCACTCCATGAGGGTTTATATTCTTTATCCAATAACTGATTTTGCAGCAAATACCAGCCTTGTTTACGGCAAACCCGGTTCAAAAACCGACCGACTGCCACTTAACCACGCCGTCTTCTGCGCCCGCGGCCCTCTCTTTTGGCTGCGCCATGGCCGTGACCATGCGAACAGCCTTTTGCCAGTTCAGATACTTCACCCAGTCTTTCAATCACCTTCTCGATTGTCGGGCGATCGCCTTTTATATGAGTTTCCAGGGCATCGCGCATGGCTCGCAAATGATCATAGGAAGTACCGCAACAACCGCCAATTATCCTGGCTCCGGCATCCAGCGCCAGCCTGGCATAATCTGCCATCAGTTCAGGAGTGCCGGAATAGTGGATTTCACCATCCTTGTATTCAGGAATTCCGCAATTGCCCTTGGCAACCACGATTGCTTTTTCATCAGTTTCGGTAATTCCCAATATGGTGGCGACCAGTTCTGATGCCCCGGTGCCGCAATTGGCGCCAATGGCTCTGGGCGGATTGTCAAGAGATGCTGTCAGCTCAGCAAAATTCTGCGGAGTAATCCCCATCATTGTGCGGCCATTAGTGTCAAAGCTCATGGTAGTGACAACCGGCAGGCCGGTACTGCTGGCGGCTTCAACCGCAGCCTTTAGCTCATCTTCAGCTGACAAGGTTTCAATCCACAAAACATCAACCCCGCCAGCTTTCAGGGCTTCGGCCTGTGCCTTGAAGGCTTTAACACCATCTTCATAGGCAAGCTCGCCAACCGGCTGGAAAATCTCGCCGGTCGGGCCAATGGAGCCGGCAACTATTACCGGCCTTGCAACTGCATCAGCTTCTGCACGTGCCAGTTCCCCGGCAGCCTTGTTGATTTCAAATACCTTGTCCTGGGCATTATGCAGCATCAACCGGTAATGCGAGCCGCCAAAAGAATTGGTCAGGATAATGTCAGAGCCTGATTCGATGAATTTGCGATGCAGGGTTCTCACTCTCTTGGACAGTTCTGCATCAATATTCCACAATTCCGGCGCATCGCCTGATTGCAGACCCATATCAAAAAAATTGGTGCCGGTTGCACCATCAGCCAGCAGCCATGGACGTTTGTCCAACATCTCCAGAAAAGAAGCTTTTGCCATATCAGTTACTTTCGTGAATGTTAATTTAACACCTTATGACATAAGGATGTCTTTATATAAAGAAAAATTTATATCATATGGAAAATACTTTGCCTGATGCCGGTTTATTCTTGACCGACTGTGCCGTCAGGAGCAATATCTGGCACCATCATAGGTCCAAAATGATGCCAATTACTTAAAAACAGGTGGATAAATGCGTGACTGGCTGGTCCATATAAAGCGCAATGAGTTTTCAACCTTGCAGTCGCAAATACGCCAGGCAATGGTAACTGCGATTCTTGATGGTCAACTGGAAGCCAATGAACCGGTTCCCTCATCACGCAAACTGGCACAGCTTTTGGGGATTTCACGCAATACTGTAATACTGGCCTATCAGGGGCTGCTTGAAGATGGTTATCTAAATGCCCGCAAGCGTTCGGGCTACTATGTTTCTGAACATGCGGTGACAGCGGCCAGACAGCCTGTAACCACAGCAAATGAGAATGACAAGAATGACAAGGGGCCGGTCTGGGAAAACCGCTTCATTGTTCACCCGGCAAGACAGGAGAATATTTCAAAACCATCCAACTGGCATGAATATCCCTATCCCTTCATCTATGGTCAGGTGGATGAAACCCTGTTTCCGATGGCAGACTGGCGTGATTGTTCCATTCAGGCACTTGGCCGTAAATGGCTGACCACATGGACAAATGATACCAGGCAGGAAGATGATCACTTGCTGGTAGAACAGATACGCCGCAGAATCCTGCCACGTCGTGGCATCATGGCCCGTGAGGATGAGATTCTGGTGACCATGGGCGCCCAGAATGCGCTATATCTGTTATCAGCCCTGATGGTACATCGCAAAACCACGATTGCCATGGAGAACCCCGGATATAGTGATATCCGCAATGTGTTTGCACTCAAGACAAGGAAGATATTGCTGATACCGCTGGATATGCACGGTCTGGTTCTGAATGAGGATGTTGCCAATAGTGACATTGTTTTTACCACCCCCAGCCATCAGTTTCCTACCACCGTGACCATGCCGCTGGAGCGGCGTATGCAGCTATTGCGCATGGCTGACCAGCATGATTTCGTGATTATCGAAGATGATTATGAATTTGAAGCCAATTACGTCAATGAACCATGTCCGGCCCTGAAGTCACTTGATGATACTGGCAGGGTGATTTATGTCGGCAGTTTTTCCAAATCACTGTTTCCCGGATTAAGGCTGGGTTTCATGGTCGGCCCGGCCAGGCTGATTGCAGAGGCAAGGGCGCTGCGCCGCCTGATGTTGCGTCATGCCCCTAATAATAATCAGCGAACAGCTGCCCTGTTTTTGTCACTCGGCCACCATGACACCCTGATCCGCCGTCTGCACCGGGCATATCGGGGAAGATGGGAAGTTATGGCAGCTGCCCTGGCTGAGCATTTGCCAGGCTGTGCTGAAACTCCATCCTTTGGTGGCACCAGTTTCTGGGTCAGGGGGCCGGACAACACTGACAGTGAGGAGATGGCAAGGCAAGCTCTTGATGAGGGTGTGGTCATTGAACCGGGGCAGGTATATTTCGGCCAGAACCCGCGCCCGTCAAATTATTTCAGGCTGGGCTTTTCATCCATTGCAGAAGACCGGATAGAAGATGGCATCAAGCGTCTGGCAAAACTGATAATTTAGCCGGTCGATAAATGGTAGGCAAAGGCATCCGTTTTTTGAACCGGTTTTGTCTTTCCAGCCCACAATATAATTACCAAATCGTAATTGATTTTATCATCTCAGGCTCTGTAAATCGAGGCTGTGGATTACTATATGAAACTCATCGCCAGATACCTTTCACACGGCATCTGCCGGACAACTTAACTCATTGCCCGAAAAGTAATGACATAGGCTCCCCCGCCTGTGACTGGTTAGGCGTGTCCGGTTTCCGGGGGAGAGAAAACAAGGAAACGATAATGATGAAATCCAGATATAAAACGATGATAACACCTGTATTGCTTGCCGCAAGTGTATTGGCTGCCCAGCCGGTTCTTGCTGACAGCAAGGCCGAACCGGTCAAGACAATGGACAAGATAGACAAGGCAACAGCAGAAGTTGGCAACAAGATAATTGCCCGTGATGCGGCAAGAAAAGCGGTCAATAAAACCCGTAAATCCATGAGCAAGGAGCAAAACAAGGCTGCCCATGATATTATTGCCGTATTACAGTCAACTCGCGATTCTATTGCAGCTCTTGACAAGAAAGATGCCAAGGCTGCCATGGAAAAGCTTGAAAAGGCCATCGGCAAGATTGAAATCGTACTGGCAAAAAACCCGAATATGAAGCTGGTTCCATTCGGTATTTCCAGTGAAGTCATAGATGTTGAGTCTGATGTCAAAACCATCGATCAGGTAGTGAAAAAAGCAGTCAAGCTTTTAAAAGATGGCCGCTTGCAGGATGCTCGGCCTCTGGTAGCAAGCCTTGCCAGTGAAGTGGTGGTCCAGATTACCAATATCCCGCTTGCAACCTATCCGCAAGCCATCAAGCTGGCTGTTCCCCTGATTGAAAAAGGCAAGCTTGAGGAAGCAAAAGCGGTTCTGATTGCGGCCTTGAATACCATGATAGTGGAAGATCACATCATACCGCTGCCAATTGTCAGAACTGAACATATGCTGAAAAGAGCTGAAACTCTGGCTGAAAAAGCCAAGCGTAATGATGCTGAAAACAAGGAACTGGCCGCACTGCTCAAACAGTCCCGCAAGTCCTTGCAATATGCTGAAGCCCTTGGCTATGGCAAGGCAGAAGATTTCAAGGTCTTCTACAAGCAGATTGATGAAATCAGCAACAAGACCAGTAATGGCAAACACGGGAAAGGGTTTTTCAACCTGATCAAAAAGTCCCTGTCTGACTTGCGTGCTGATCTGTTCTAGTATTCTGATCCATTACCATCGAGCCGGGAGCAGTTTCCCGGCTCGTGTCGTTTTGCATGAATGCGTTCCATAAAATACAAACCGGTTTGGTGCCATTTATTTTTATCTGACCCTGTGTTAACCTGTGTCTGACAATAATATAAAAACCGGACCGGATATCATGAAAACCAGAATTCTCACCGCGCTGCTGGCCAGCATGTTAATCTTTACAGGCATGGCAACAGCTGATGCCTCAGGAAAAAACCTTGACCCCAATGACAGTTGCTCGCAAGTTTTGCGCTTTGAAGGGCCGTTTGATGATGAAATGGTTATCTTCTGGTCGTTCGGCTATCTGTCATCAATTACCGGCAAGCTGAAACCGGTTGAAAAAAACCGTGCCAAAAAGATCCTGTCAGCCATTAAAAAGCTTTGCGATCAGAACCCGCAGCAAAAATTTGGTTTAACGGTTGAAAAACTTGGCCGATTGCTGGTCAAGGCTGCAAATAATAATGCCCCGGCAGGCCCTGATGCCTCAGATATTGTTAAACAGTTTTTGCGCCCCGGGGCTGATTTTGCCCGTCTCACAGCTGCGATAAAACCCACTGTGCGTGATGTGAAATATGTATTTGCCGAACCTTTGGCATCCAAACTGGTTGCAATGTATGGTCAGGTATTCAAGCCCGGCGCCCGTATCCGCCCCAAGCCGGAGCATAATGATTATCTGGTAACCCAGTCGACAACCGGCAAATTGCGCTCAGGAGTCGACCTTGAAAAGTTTGCTGGCGGCCACAAGAAGTTGCTTAAATATTATCGCAAGGACATTCCTGTTGCCCGTTTCAAATTCATCAAATCGGGTGAAACACTGGGGCTTTCTTTTGATGCCCTGTATTACGTGAATGGCCGCTGGGTCCTGATGCCCAAACCATGGCGTGGCTTGCGCTAGAACTTTTCAGATCTGGGTTGAAGCTGAAATCAATGGTGAAGCCTTTGATTCTATCAGGTCAGTTATGTGAATGTGCAAATTTTCATGGTTACGATTGCAATGTTGGTTTTCAATGGATTAAACTCCTAAATTATCACGGTAAAAGGAAAGACAGCCAATGGCTGACAATCCATACTGGCCGGCCAATCGGCCACCTGAAGAAGAACGCGCAGAAAAACTGGCTGTCTGGCAGGAAAAATATGCCGCAAGCGATGCTCTGGCCGGGATTGAAACAACCGGCAGGTTTGAACCGTTCTCGCAACGCAATGACATGTTCAATCGCGCTTTTTGGGATGAGAAGATAAATTCTGCAAAGACCGACGCATTCTTTGCCAGTCACCGGGTAGCTATTAATCCGCGCCGGGCTGAAGGTTTCCGGCAAAAGGATTTTGCCCTGCGCAATGCTTCCTGGGCAGTATCTAACATGTTGTCATCTCGCGCTGGAAAACATGGCAAGCGTGAGGGTTTCAATGCGACAATTGACGAGGGTGGTCCGGTATGTCCGACAAAGGTTGAAATTGATGATGTGGCCATAATGACTACTGAAATCAAAAAAATTGCCAGACTGTTTGGCGCTGATCTGGTCGGCATTACTGATTTTGACGAGCGCTGGTTATATGAAGCAAGGGTTGATGCCCGTGATTTTTCACCAGCAGAACATGAATTGCCCGATGGTTTGAGCAATGTCATCGTCATGGGACATGCCATGGATTATGATCTGGTTTCAACCTATCCATCCGCCCTTGCCAGCGCTTCGGCTGGTCTGGAATATTCGCACGAAACCGGTATTGTCATTCAACTGGTCACCTATATTCGCAATCTGGGCTACAATGCGGTTGGCTCAATGAATGATACGGCTCTGGTAATTCCTCTGGCATTAAAGGCTGGCCTGGGGGAGTATGGTCGCAACCAGATGGTTATCACTCCTGAATATGGCCCGCGTGTCAGATTCTCCAAAATCTTCACCGATCTTCCCTTGCTGCATGATCAGCCAGAACCGCTGGGTGTGCGCCAGTTTTGCGATATATGCACCAGATGCGCCGATGAATGTCCACCCAATGCCCTGCCATATGGTCCGCCAGAAGACAATAAACCCAATTGTTCAACCATTTCCGGCGTCAAGAAATGGTCGGCAGATTGTGAAAAATGCTTTGGCTACTGGTCGGCAATCGGTTCTGACTGTGCCATCTGCATGCGTGTCTGCCCGTTTAATCGCCGCGGCAACAACTGGCGAGACAGATTGTTTCAAAAACTGGCCAGATCGCGATTTCGACATCTGGCTGCCTGGTGGGATAAACATTCAAACCGGGCACAAAGGCTCAAACCGGGGGCATGGTGGAAACAGCAATGAGATAATTGATGCAAAAACAAATCATAATCACCAGTATTGCCGGCCTGTCCATGTCAGTT
>JALXCV010000168.1 GCA_026990765.1 Hyphomicrobiales bacterium
GGTTTGCGGGATACCGTCGAGCACAACCTGCGGGTCGGTCATGATCTGGCCATTGTCGCGCATGGCAAGAGTAACCACTATTATCCCGGCAAATGACAGTTTGCGGCGAAACCGGGCCGGTCCCAGCACCGATGAGACCAAAAGGCGGCCATCAATATGGGTGCGCCCGGTTGGGACATCATCAATTATCCGGGCAGGACCGGGGAGCAACTGGGCCATTTCGCCATTGGTTACCCGTAAAGTGTGTTCAATGCCCTGTTTGTGGGCAAAATCAGCATGGAAGGTCAGATGGCGCATTTCGCCGTGCATGGGGACAAGCTGGGATGGTTGCAGCCATGAATAATATTCCGCAAGTTCTTCCTGTCTGGGGTGCCCGGATGTGTGGATTACCGCATCACTGGCGGTGATAATATCTACCCCCTGCTCTGCCAGATTGTCCAGAACAGCGCTCACTGATTTTTCATTGCCGGGAATGGTCTTGGATGAAAAAATCGCCAGATCACCCTTGTCAAAGCGGATTTGCGGGTGGTTGCCTGATGCGATGCGGGCCATGGCGGCGCGGGCTTCTCCCTGTGAGCCGGTACAAACCAGCAAGACCTTGTTGCGTGGCAATTCAAGATAGGCATCCTGATCGAGCAGATAACCGGCATCTTTAAGCAGCCCCACCTCCTTGGCAGCCTGTGAAACCTTGTGCATGGCACGCCCGGCCAGCACTACATCACGGCCAGCAGCGCGGGCGGCTTTGACAATCGATGTCAGTCGGCCAATATGGGAGGCAAAAGTGGTTACAGCTACCCGCTTTTTGGCTGACTTGATGATCTTGAACAGGTTTTCACCGACTTCCTTTTCAGAAGGTGATGCGCCCTTGCCCAACACATTGGTTGAATCACAGACCAGAACATCAACGCCTTCCTTGCCGATTTCGCGCAGGCGCTTTATGTCCATCATGGGGGGGATTGAGGGGTGATCATCCAGCTTGAAGTCACCAGTGTGGACAATGGTCCCGGCATCGGTTCTGATCACGATGGCATTGGGTTCAGGGATAGAGTGGGTTACACAAACCAGTTCTATATCAAACGGGCCAAGCTCAAACCGGGCGCCCTGGGGTTGTACCCGCAAGGGAACTTCATCCAGCAATCCGGCCTCTGATAATTTGCCTTTCAAAAGTTCAGCAGCAAAAGGGGTGCAATAAACCGGTGCCTCAAGCCGTGGCCACAGCCATGAGACGGCACCAAGGTGATCTTCGTGAGCATGAGTGAGGATTATGCCCAAAAGATTGTGGCGTTCTTCTTCGATAAAGCTGGTATCTGCTACGATCAGATCAATGCCGGGGTCGCGCTCATCACCGAATTTGACACCACAATCGATCATTATCCATTTGCGTTTGCGCTCTGTGCCAATACCATAAAGATACATGTTCATACCGATTTCACCGGCACCGCCAAGGGGAACATAAACGAGAGTGGATTTTGCTTTATTGGCCATTTGCTACTTTCAGGCGAACATCGCCGGAGTGGAATTGTTTTTGTGTATCATCAGACAGTTTCAGGCACAGTGAGCCATCATTACCAAGCCCGGTAAAGCATCCTGATACATCACCTGACACAGTTTCGATAGTGACTGTCTGGCCAAGCCATGCAGCCCGCTTTTTCCAGGCAGTTCTTATAACATCAAAATTGGCCCCGTGTTTCCATTGTTGCAGCCAGTGGTTAAAGCTGGCTGCCAGATCATTGAAGAAATCTTCTGTGGTTACATTGCCGATGAATGTTGCACCATATGGGGTGTCTTTGGGAGCATGGGCCAGATTTATGCCGCAACCAATGGCAAGGCTGGTGCGGTTGGCCTGCGTAGTGCCTACGGTTTCAGACAGTATGCCGGCCATTTTTTTACCTGAAAGCAGAACGTCATTGGGCCATTTCAGACTTACCGGCTTGTCGGTATGGTTGGCAGCGGCATCAGCAATGGCGATTGCGGCCACAAATCCTGCCTGTGCGGCAATGGCCGGGCTTACCGGTAAATCCAGCAGCAGGGTTGCATAAAGATTGCCAGTTTCTGAAATCCATTTGCGGCCCTTGCGGCCCCTGCCCGATATTTGTCGGTCAGCGGTAAACCATTTTGGCCCCCTGCCACCATTTTCAACATAGCGGCGGGCCTCAAGATTGGTTGAATCGGTTGTGGTGAAGTGCTGGCGGTGGATGGGCGATGGTGACATTATCGGTATAACCTGCCAACTCAACCTATCGTTCCTGCTTTCACAGGAGCAACGAAGTCAGTATGGGTCAGCACTTAAAAAATCGAAACAGCGGCAGCATTGGCCAGATTTACCAGTGGATTGGCAAACAGGGCAAACAATACGACGAACAGGCCGGATACTGCGATGATCATTTTCAATTCACCCGCCATTGGTTCAAAGGCATCTTCTGGTTCATCGAAATACATGATCTTGACAATGCGCAGATAATAAAAGGCACCGACCACGCTGGCCAGAACACCGATGATTGCCAGCGGGTAAAGCCCTGCCTTGATGGCGGCCAGGAAAACGAAATATTTGCCAAAGAACCCGGCAAGTGGCGGTATACCGGCAAGCGAGAACATGAACATTGACAGCACAAAGGCCATCATCTTGGAATTGCGCGACAAACCGGCAAGGTCGGAAATATCCTCCAGCCGCTGACCATCGCGTTTCATTGCCAGTACACAGGCAAAAGAGCCAAGTGTCATCAGCATGTAGATGGTCATGTAAAGAATTACGCCGCGTATGCCTTCGGTAGAACCGGCGGCAAGACCGACAAGGGCAAACCCCATATGACCAATCGATGAATAGGCCAAAAGCCGTTTGATATTGGTCTGGCCGATGGCGGCAAAGGCACCAAGTACCATGGAAGCGATTGAGACAAACACAATAATCTGCTGCCAGTCAGCCGCAATTGCCGGGAACGGGCTGATCATGGTGCGTATCAATATTGACATGGCTGCAATTTTGGGAGCAGCGGCAAAGAAGGCGGCAACCGGGGTTGGTGAGCCTTCATAAACATCAGGCGTCCACATGTGGAACGGCACGGCAGATATCTTGAAGGCCAGACCGGCAATTACAAATACCAGACCGAAAGTGAGGCCGACACCGGCATCATTGGCCTTGAGGAATGCCGCGATTGTGTCGAAATTAACCGAACCGGTAAAGCCGTAAACCAGTGATGAGCCATAAAGCAACATGCCAGATGACAGGGCGCCAAGTACAAAATATTTCAGCCCGGCTTCAGATGATCTGGTTGAATCGCGGTTAAAGGCGGCGACCACATAAAGCGCCAGTGATTGCAGTTCCAGCCCCATATATAGCGAGATCAGGCCATTGGCTGAAATCATCATCATCATGCCAAGAGTGGCCAGCAGGATCAGGACAGGATATTCAAACTTGTCGATACGCTCCTGTTTCATGAACTGCACTGACATTATCAGGGTGGCTGATGAGCCAAACAGCACCAGTATTTTCATGAAACGTGAAAATGTATCAACCACAAAGGCATTGTGAAATGCCGATTGCGATGGTCCAGAAGTCAGGATGATGGCACCACCGGCCAGAGCCATGGCGAACAGGGCCAGTGAGTTTACCAGATCACTGGATTCGCCCTTTTTGAAAGCACCGAGCATTAACAGGCCAAGGGCTGAAACAGCGATGATCAATTCAGGGATCGCAGGTCCTGCTTTGGCAATATCAAGGAAATCCATCATCGTTCATTTATCCTAGTTTATGGCAGCTGCCTTGATCGCTGCGGCACCATCTATTGCGGCACTGAGCTGGTTAGTCAAATTTTCAACCGAGGCTGAGAAAACATCAAGAATTGGCGTGGGATAGAACCCGAAAAATACTGTCAGGATTACCAGTGGAGCAAAAATCAAGGCTTCACGGCGTGACATATCAGTAATGGCTTTGAGTGAATCTTTTTGCAGCACCCCGAACACCACCCGGCGATACAGCCACAAGGCATAAGCAGCTGACAGGACCACCCCGGTCGTGGCAAAAAAGGCTACCCAGCTGTTAACCTGGAAAGCTGCCATCAGGGTCAGGAACTCACCGACAAAACCGGAAGTACCGGGCAATCCTACATTGGCCATGGTGAACAGCATGAAGATGAAAGCATAGGCTGGCATACGGTTGACCAGCCCGCCATAGGCTGCAATTTCACGGGTGTGCATGCGGTCATATATGACACCGACACTGAGGAACAGGGCGCCAGAGACCAGACCGTGCGAGATCATCTGGAACAATGCGCCATCAATGCCCTGCCTTGTCATGGTGAAGATACCCATGGTGACAAAACCCATATGGGCAACTGATGAATAAGCAATCAGCTTTTTCATGTCATCCTGGCGCAAGGCCACCAGAGAAGTGTAGATGATGGCTATGATCGACAGGGTGAAAACAAACGGAGCGAAATAATCAGAGGCCAGCGGGAACATTGGCAGCGAGAAACGCAAGAACCCGTAACCACCCATTTTCAGGAGGATGGCAGCAAGGATTACCGAGCCGCCCGTGGGGGCTTCAACATGAGCATCAGGCAACCATGTATGCACCGGCCACATGGGCATTTTGACCGCGAATGAGGCAAAAAATGCCAGCCACAGCCATGTTTGGGCCTGAGCCGAGAAACCCGGATTTTTCAGAATTTCGGCAATATCGGCAGTACCGGCATTCCAGTACATATACATGATGGCCAGCAGCATCAGAACTGAACCGGCCAGAGTGTACAGGAAGAATTTGAAGCTGGCATAGACCCGGTTTTTGCCGCCCCAGACACCAATGATCAGGAACATCGGGATCAGACCACCTTCAAAGAACAGGTAAAACAGCACCAGATCAAGGGCTGCGAATACACCGATCATCAGGGCTTCGAGCACCAGAAATGCGATCATATATTCCTTGACCCGCGATTTCACTCCCCAGCTTGCAATGATGGTGATTGGCATCAAGAAGGTGGTGAGGATGATGAACAGCATGGATATGCCATCAACCCCCAGATGATATGACATCATGCCACCCAGCCATGAATGTTTTTCCTCGAACTGGAAGGCTGAGGTTTCAAAATCAAACCCTGTCCACAGAACCAGTGACAGAACGAAAGTAAAGATGGTTGTCGACAAGGCAATCTGGCGCATATTGCGAAGCGCAATTTCGTCAGAACCGCGGATCGTCAGCACAAACAGCGCACCGACAAGCGGCACCAGGATGATCAGTGACAGAAATGGAAGTTCAGGCATCAGTTTACACTCGCGAACAGGAACCAGGTGACAAGGAAAGCCACGCCAATCAGCATGGCAAAGGCATAATGGTACAACATGCCCGATTGCAATTTGACGACACGGTTGGTGACATCAACCACTTTGGCGGCAACACCGTCGGGTCCGTATCGGTCAATCACACCAATATCGCCGCGCTTCCACAAGAAGCGGCCTAAGCGCATGATCGGGCCGACCAGCAGATAGTCATAAAGCTCATCGAAATACCATTTGTTGAGCAGGAAGCGATATAGTGGCGCAAATGTTTCAGCCAGCCAGACCGGCAGACCTGTCCATTTGATGTAGAAGAACCAGGCTACAATGAAACCGGTCACCATGGCGACAAAGGGCGAATAGACCACCCATGAAGGCACTGAGTGCATATGGTGGATGATTTCATTTTCAGTGGCGCGGTAGATTGATGATCCCCAGAACATCACTTCTTCACTGCCGATGAAATTCTCCTTGAAGATGTAACCGGCAAACAATGCCCCGGCAGCCAGCACATAAAGCGGCACCAGCATTGAATTGGGAGATTCATGCACATGGTCCATAACGGTTTTGGGACCACGTGATCTGCCGTGGAATGTCATGAAGATCAGGCGCCATGAATAAAATGATGTGAATATCGCTGCTATGACCAGCATCCAGAAGGCAAAGTTCCCCATGCCGGTATGGGCAGCAAAGGAGCTTTCGATAATTGCATCCTTGGAGAAATATCCGGCGGTCAGCGGGAAGCCGGTCAGCGCCAGAGTACCGATAATCATCATCAGATAGGTCTTTTTCAGATGGGGCGCCAGCCCACCCATATTGCGCATATCCTGTTCATTCGACATGGCATGAATTACAGAACCAGAGCCCAAGAACAACAGGGCCTTGAAGAAGGCATGGGTGAACAGATGGAACATGCCGACACCATAGGCGCCAACACCCATGGCAACGAACATATAGCCAAGCTGTGAACAGGTTGAATATGCAATCACCCGCTTGATGTCATTTTGCACCAGCCCTACAGTTGCGGCAAAAAAGGCTGTTATGGCACCTATCATGACCACGAAGGTCTGGGCCATTGGAGCGACTTCATAAAATGGCGACATGCGGGCCACCAGAAATACACCGGCGGTAACCATGGTTGCAGCATGGATGAGAGCTGAAACCGGGGTTGGACCTTCCATCGCATCGGGCAGCCATGTGTGCAACAGGAACTGGGCTGATTTACCCATGGCTCCCATGAACAACAATAGCGAGATGGTGGTCATAATGTCGAAATTGCCACCAAGGAAATTGATGGTTTTGCCAGCCTGTTCTCCGGCGGCATTGAAGATCACATCAAATTCGATGGAGCCGAAGACCTTGTAGGTGGCAAATATACCAAGCGCAAAACCAAAGTCACCTACCCGGTTGACGACGAATGCCTTGATGGCAGCGGCATTGGCTGAAGGTTTTTTGTACCAGAAACCGATAAGCAGATATGAGGTCAGGCCCACACCT
This sequence comes from Hyphomicrobiales bacterium, assembly GCA_026990765.1. Classification (GTDB taxonomy): domain Bacteria; phylum Pseudomonadota; class Alphaproteobacteria; order Rhizobiales; family Aestuariivirgaceae; genus JALWJW01. The sequence goes on from JALXCV010000168.1 coordinate 6,766, forward strand.
TCCCAGCCAAAGAACATCTGCAACAGATTGTCAGATGTCACCAGCATCAGCATGGAGAAAGTAAACAGGCTCAGATAAGCGAAAAACCGTGGCTGGTTTTCATCATGGGACATATAGCCGATGGAATAGACATGTACCAGTGAGGATACGGTATTGACCACGACCAGCATCACAGCTGTCAGCATGTCAATGCGCAATGACCAGTCAACTGCAAACAGGCCGGAGTGAATCCAGCTCATCAGTTCGACCTTTTGGGTCTTGCCGGAGCTCATAACATCAAAAAACACGAACCATGAAAGAGCAGCTGCAATCAACAGTAAAACAGTGGTCAAACGGGCTGGCCACACCGGACCAGTATATTCGTGATGATCGCCATTTGTATCATTGCTGGCAGGTTCTGCCTTGCTGATCTTGGAAAAGACCAGGGTTCCACCAAAACCGGCAATCAGGGTGCCGATCAGTGGCAGAAAAACGATGAGTTTGAAAATCAGTTCCATTTTTAAACCCTAGCCTTTCATCATGTTTACATCTTCAACCGCGATGGAGCCGCGATTGCGATAGAAGACAACCAGAATTGCCAGCCCGATGGCTGCTTCACCGGCTGCAACTGTCAGGATCAGCAGGGCGAATATCTGCCCGGTAAGATCACCCATGAAGGCGGAAAAAGCTACCATATTGATATTGACGGCAAGCAGGATCAACTCGACTGACATCAAGATGACAATGACGTTCTTGCGATTGAGAAAGATGCCGAATATGCCAATGGTAAACAGGATGGCAGAAACGGTCAGATAATGTCCTAATGCAATTTCCATATCTATACCCCCTGCCCCGGTTTGACATCCTTGACTTCGATTGCGCTATGCGGGTGTCTGGCAATCTGGTCTTCAATATTCTGGCGGCGTATATTTGGCCGGTGATGCAGTGTCAGCACGATGGCACCAATCATTGCCACCAGCAGCACCAGTCCGGCAGCCTGGAAGAAGTAAATATATCTGGTATACAATAACAGGCCGATAGCTTCAGTATTGGTAACACCGTCCGGTATCGGTGAGGCAACCACAGTTGCAGCCTGGGGATCAATGTTCCAGGAGGTCAGGATCATGAGCAGTTCGGTCATCATGATCAGGCCAATAACTGCCCCAAGCGGCAAATAGCTGTTGAGGCCTTCGCGCAATTTGGAAAAGTCAATATCCAGCATCATCACCACGAACAGGAACAGCACCATGACCGCGCCTACATAAACCACGATCAGGATCATTGCCAGGAATTCGGCACCGATCAGGATAAACAGACCGGCAGCATTGACAAAGGCCAGGATCAGGAACATTACCGAATGCACCGGGTTGCGGGCAAAAATTACCATTATTGCCGCCGCAATGGCAGTAAAGGCAAACAGGTAAAAGAACAGGGCTGCTACTGTCATCTCAGTTCTCCCTCATCGATATTGCGCATCAAGCGCAATATTGCGGGCAATTTCGCGTTCCCAGCGGTCGCCATTTTCAAGCAACTTTGCCTTGTTGTAGAACAGTTCTTCGCGGGTTTCTGTGGCATATTCGAAATTTGGTCCTTCAACGATTGCTTCCACCGGACAGGCTTCCTGACAGAAACCGCAATAAATACATTTGGTCATGTCAAGGTCATAGCGGGTGGTGCGGCGGGTGCCGTCTTCACGCGGTGCTGCCTCAATGGTAATGGCCTGTGCCGGGCAGATGGCTTCGCACAATTTGCAGGCAATGCAGCGTTCCTCGCCATCAGCATAACGGCGCAGTGCATGTTCACCACGAAAGCGCGGTGATAGCGGGCCCTTTTCATACGGGTAGTTAAGTGTTGGCTTGGGGCGGAAGAAATATCGCATGGTCAGATAGAATGCCAAAATGAATTCTATCAGGAATAGCGATTTTACTGTTTGAGCGACACGCATTCAGGCATGGCCTCCTAACCGAATATGGGCGTCAGAATGACCTTGCCCAGATAAAACCCGAGCGCCGGCATGCCGACGAGTAAAACAACCCTTGAAATCTCTGTGTAAATGACCGGATTCAACCCTTGCGAGGCTGTGGCCTTGGCATATTCGTAGCGGCGCTGCAATTGCGGGAATACCCACTTTTGCAGACAGCCAAACAGGAACAGACCTATTCCGCCCAGAAAAAGCGCGCCAGTGAATGCTTCGAGGGTTAGATACAATTTGCTTCTCCATCATGGTGCCCACCCGAAAAACAGCAATGTGGCAGAGGTCAGAACCACCCAGAACAGTGAAATCGGCAGGAATACTTTCCAGCCAAGACGCATCAGCTGGTCATAGCGATAACGCGGTACAAAGGCCTTCACCATGGCGAACATGAAGAATACGAACAGGAACTTGCCGAGGAACCAGAAAACACCGGGTATCCAGTTAAGCGGAGCAATATCCAGTGGTGGCAGCCAGCCGCCCATGAACAGGACAGTCGTCATGGCGCACATCATGGTAATGGCTACATACTCACCCAGCATGAACATCAGATACGGGGTTGAAGAATATTCAACCATGAAACCGGCAACCAGTTCTGATTCAGCTTCTGGAAGATCAAATGGCGGGCGGTTGGTTTCAGCCAGTGCCGAAATGAAAAAGATGACGAACATCGGGAACAGTGGCACCCAGTACCAGTCAAGGAATGAACCGGGAAGCCCAAGTGCGGTGCCAAGTCCGGTTTTCTGGCTAAGTACGATATCGCCAAGATTGAGCGAACCGGCGCAAAGCAGCACGGTGATCATTACAAAGCCGATTGAAACCTCATAGGAAACCATTTGCGCTGCCGAGCGCAGGGCTCCAAGGAACGGACATTTGGAGTTTGATGCCCCGCCAC
>JALXCV010000169.1 GCA_026990765.1 Hyphomicrobiales bacterium
GCATCTACATGCATTCAATGACCGGTGAATCTGGTGAATTGTTAAGAGCTGTTGCCACTGATGGGCACCGGCTGGCCAAGGCTGAAATATCCTGCCCTGAAGGGGCCAGCGGTATTCCCGGCATCATCATTCCGCGAAAGACCGTTCTGGAACTGACCAAACTTTTGGAAAACGATGATGGTGATGTCGAAATTGCGCTTTCTGACAGCAAGATCCGCTTTGCCATAAATGGTATTATTCTTACCTCCAAGCTGATTGACGGCTCATTTCCCGATTATGAGCGTGTTATTCCGCTGGGCAATGACAAGCTGCTGGAAGTTGACCGGCGGCTTTTTGCCCAGGCGGTTGATCGTGTTTCCACGGTTTCTGCTGACAAGGGAAAAGCCATCAAGCTGAATATCAATGCTGACAAGGTGGTGCTGGCTGTAAACAATCCTGATTCTGGCAGCGCGGAAGAAGAAGTTGCTGCAATGTATGATAATGAAACCATTGATATTGGCTTTAACTCACAATATCTTCTGGATATTGCTGCGCAACTTGAAGGTAATATTGCCTCATTTTACCTGTCAGATTCTGGCTCACCGACAATTGTACGCGACAGCGAAGACGAAAGCGTCTTGTATGTGCTGATGCCAATGCGGGTGTGACGGGTTTCACCATTCCTGTCATGCAGGTTTGAGAAGGCCATGGATTTATATGCAACCTGCCCTGTCTATAACCCGCCTTTCCTTGAGCGAATTTCGCAATTACAGGCAGTTGCATCTGGAAGCATCAGCTGCACCTGTGGTGCTTACCGGTGCCAATGGGGCCGGCAAGACCAATATTCTGGAAGCCATATCGCTTTTCACCCCCGGTCGCGGCATGCGCTCTTCTCCCTATAATGAAATATTGCGTGAAACAGCAAAGGTGCCGCAATGGGCTGTTGCCATATCGCTTGACGGGGCTGAAGGCCGCCAATCGCTTGGAACCTCGTGGGAAAGCGATGCACCTGGTTCGCGCAAATCCATGACTGATGGTCAGGTGGCAAAAGGTTCAGGGGTTTTTTCTTCTGCCATAAGGGTAATATGGCTGACCCCTGCCATGGACCGGTTATTTGCCGGTCCCGCAGGTGATCGCCGCCGGTTTCTTGATCGTATGGTAACCACCATGGACAGCACACACCCCTCGCGCATATCAGCATTTGAAAAACTGATGCGCGAACGCAACAAGCTGTTATCAGAACATGAATTTGATGCTTCATGGGTAAATGTTCTGGAAATACAAATGGCAGCAACCGGTGTTGCCATTGCTGCGGCACGCCTTGAAGCGCTGGATAATCTGCAAGGACATATCAATGGTTCTTTTGGCGAAAATCATTGCAGCCTGTTTCCTTCATCCCGGCTGGTTCTGGAAGGGATTATCGAAGGATTGCTGCGGGAAAATCCAGCCGTGCATTGTGAAGACGAATACCGTAAGATGCTATATGATTCGCGCAACAGCGATCAGGCGGCTGGCAGAACCCTTATTGGCCCGCACCGCAGCGACATGATTGTCTATCATCTTGAAAAGGATATACAGGCAAGGCGCTGTTCGACGGGAGAACAAAAGGCATTGCTGACCGGATTGATATTGGCGCACGCAAAAACAGTTAAGTCAGGTTTCAATGGCTATATGCCGATCCTGCTGCTTGACGAGATTGCGGCCCATCTTGATGAGCAAAGGCGCGGTGAGTTGTTTGATGAATTATGCAGATTAAGGTCCCAGTGCTGGATGACCGGAACCGACAGAACCCAGTTTGCTGCCCTTGAAGACCGGGCGCAATTTTTTCAAGTAAGCGATGGATGCGTGAACTGACATGACAGATGAAGTTAAAACCGACAATGAAGAATATGGCGCTGATTCAATCAAGGTGCTCAAAGGCCTTGATGCAGTCCGCAAGCGCCCTGGCATGTATATTGGTGATACGGATGATGGTTCAGGCCTGCATCACATGGTCTATGAAGTTGTTGATAATGCCATTGATGAAGCCCTTGCCGGACATTGTGACAAGGTAAGCGTTATTCTCAATGCTGATGGTTCATGCACCGTAGCAGATAATGGTCGCGGCATTCCAACCGACATTCATTCTGAAGAAGGCATCTCGGCTGCCGAAGTGATCATGACCCAGTTGCATGCAGGCGGCAAGTTTGATCAGAACTCCTACAAGGTCTCTGGTGGTTTGCACGGTGTGGGCGTCTCTGTAGTCAATGCCCTGTCTGTCTGGTTGAAAATGACCATCTGGCGCAATGGCAGGCAATTCCAGATCAGCTTCACCAATGGTGATGCTGACGGGCCGCTGGTAGAAACCGGGCCGGCAAATGGCAAGAAGGGAACCCAGATAACCTTTCTTCCCAGCCCTGAAACCTTCACCATGGTTGAGTTTGATTATAAAACCCTTGAACACCGTTTGCGCGAGCTTGCCTTTCTTAATTCCGGTGTTCGTATCGAACTGAGTGATAATCGCGGTGTAGAGCCAAAGAAAATTGATCTTCACTATGAAGGCGGCATCGTCGAATTTGTCAAATATCTTGATCGCACCAAAACCCCGCTGGGGCCGGACCCGATTTCAGTATTTGTTGAAAATGATGCCGGTATCACGGTTGAATGTGCCATGTGGTGGAATGACAGTTATCACGAACATGTCTTGTGCTTCACCAATAATATCCCGCAAAGGGATGGCGGCACCCATCTGGCAGGCTTTCGTGGTGCCCTGACCAGGGTTATTAATGGCTATGCCAATTCATCCGGTATTGCCAAAAAGGAAAAAGTATCGCTGACCGGTGATGATTCCCGTGAAGGTCTGACCTGCGTTTTGTCGATCAAGGTGCCGGACCCCAAATTCTCATCCCAGACCAAGGACAAGCTGGTTTCATCCGAGGTGCGCCCGGTGGTGGAAAGTGCCATCAACAAGTCACTGTCGGAATGGTTTGAGGAACACCCGGCTGAAGCCAAAATTATCGTTGGCAAGGTGGTTGAAGCAGCAGCAGCCCGCGAAGCTGCTCGCAAGGCGCGTGAACTGACCCGCCGCAAGGGGGCGCTTGATATTGCCTCATTGCCCGGCAAACTGGCTGATTGTCAGGAACGTGACCCGGCAAAATCAGAATTGTTCATAGTCGAAGGGGACTCAGCTGGCGGCTCGGCCAAACAGGCCCGGCACCGTAAAAATCAGGCTGTATTGCCCCTGCGCGGTAAAATTCTCAATGTAGAGCGTGCCAGATTTGACAAGATGCTTGGTTCACAGGAAATCGGCACCTTGATCACCGCCCTTGGCACCGGCATTGGCCGCGATGATTTCAATATTGAAAAACTGCGCTATCACAAGATTATCATCATGACTGATGCTGATGTTGATGGTGCCCATATCCGCACCTTGTTGTTGACTTTCTTTTACCGGCAAATGCCTGAACTGATCGAGAATGGCTATCTGTATATTGCCCAGCCGCCGCTTTACAAGATCAAGCGTGGCTCATCAGAGCAATATCTCAAGGATGAAGCCGAACTGGAAGATTATCTGGTTACAAGCGGGGTGGATGATGCCGTGCTGGTGCTGGCAAGCGGTGAAGAACGGGCCGGACCTGATCTCAAACAGATTGTTGAACAGGCTTTGAAAACCCGTCAGGCCATCAATTCGCTGCATTCACGTTATCCAGGCTTTGTCATTGAACAGGCTGCAATAGCTGGAGCGCTTAATCCTGAAGTTCTCGATACGCCTGAAAAATCCAAAAAGGCTGCTGACTATATTGCCGCACGGCTTGATACAATTTCAGAAGAAACTGAAAGAGGCTGGGTCGGTGAAATTGGCAGCGATGGCGGTCTGGTTTTCTCGCGCATATTGCGCGGAGTGAAGGAAAGCTGGAATATTGATGGTCGTCTGATTGCGTCGCTTGATGCCAGGCGGCTTGATGCCATGGCTGAGCATTTGCAGGAAGTCTATGGCAAGGCAGCAAAATTGCGGCGCAAGGACACTGAAGTCCTGATACATTCGCCTCTGGAACTGCTGGAGGCGGTATTTGCCCAGGGGCGCAAGGGCATCTCGATGCAGCGCTATAAGGGACTGGGTGAAATGAACCCGGAACAATTATGGGAAACCACCCTTGACCCTGATGCCAGAACCCTGTTGCAGGTCAATGACAGCGAACTGGATGAAGTTGACGATCTGTTTTCAAAGCTCATGGGTGATGTTGTGGAACCGCGGCGTGACTTCATTCGTGAAAATGCCCTGTCAGTAGCCAATCTGGATGTGTAGTCAATCATGACATGATGTGGTCATGATTGCGGCTACACTGATTTGATCAAAGAATATAAAGCACTGCAGAGCCGGAAATTATATGGCATTTTTTCGTAAAAAGAAAAAACCTGAAAAGGCCAAACGTAAAGAACCGGTTCTGATTGCCGAAAACAGGCAATCTGGCGCTGACAGGCCCAAACGTACGCGTCGCAGCAAAACCCGGCGCAAACGCCGACCATTGATATTCATCCTCATATCATGGGCCATGACCCTGGCCTTGTGGGGTGTAATCGTCATGGCTGCCACCACCGCCTATGTTTTTGTCAATCTGGAAAAGAAGGGACTGTTCAATATTCCAGAACGCGAGCCTGGCATGATCATGCTGGCATCAGATGGTCAGGTTATTGATGAGCGCGGTTCCTTTTATGGTGATGAAGCAAATATTCATGAATTACCCAGATATGTACCTTTGGCAGTGGTGGCAATTGAAGACAGGCGTTTCTACAATCATTTTGGTATCGATCCGATAGGTCTGGCAAGAGCCTTTTATGCCAATTACCGGGCTGGCCGGGTTGTGCAGGGTGGCTCAACCCTCACCCAGCAACTGGCAAAAAACCTGTTCCTGAAACCTGAACGCACCTATGAGCGCAAATTCCAGGAAGCAGTTTTGTCGCTGTGGCTGGAAAACCGCTTTACCAAAGACGAGATTTTGCAGCTTTATCTGAACCGGGTATATTTTGGCGCCGGTGCCTATGGGATTGAAAAGGCGGCAAGGAAATTCTTTGGCAAGTCGGCAAAAGATATCAGCCTGTCAGAAGCCGCCATTCTGGCTGCCGTTCTCAAAGCTCCATCCAGCCTTAATCCGTTGCGTCACCCCGAACGGGCCGCCGCCAGGGCCAATGAAGTCATCAAGGACATGATAGAAAACGGCTTTATTACACAGGCTGATGCGGAAAAGGCGGCCCGGAATGCCACACAGGTCAGAGCCGATGATTATCGGCCCGCTACCAACTATATTATGGACTGGGTAAAAGATCAGTTGCCCGATCTTATCGGCAAGTTTGACCAGTCCATCATTATTGAAACCACTCTTGATCGGGGCATTCAGGCGCTGGCTGAAAGCTCACTTGAAAAGCATCTGGCCAGTCAGGGGGCCAAGCGCCATGTTACCCAAGGTGCTGTCGTTGCAATGACACCTGATGGCGGCATTGTTGCCATGGTTGGCGGTAAATCCTACAAGCAAAGCCAGTATAACCGGGCTGTAAAGGCCCAGCGCCAGCCAGGTTCAGCCTTTAAGCCATTTGTCTATCTGGCAGCTCTGGAGCAGGGTGCAACCCCCAATACCCGCGAACGCGATGAACCGGTGCAAATAGGCGACTGGAAGCCGGAAAACTATAATCGAAAATATTACGGTTCCGTAACGCTTAAGAAAGCGCTGGCGCTTTCGCTAAATACGGTAGCGGTAAAAGTGGCGATGGAAGTAGGCCCTGAAGCTGTTGCCTCACTGGCGCATCGCCTTGGAATCCGCTCGGAACTGAAAGCCAATGCTTCTATTGCGCTTGGCACTTCTGAAGTCAATCTGCTGGAAATGACCAGTGCCTTTGCTCCATTCGCCAATGGTGGCACCACTATCATTCCTCATGTGATAACCCGGATTACCACTCGTGACGGCAAGACACTTTATCAACATCAGGGCAGCGGAATTGGCAATTCGATTTCCTCTTATGATCTTGGCTCAATCAATGAAATGATGGCAACCGTTGTCAGCTCCGGCACCGGTCGCCGGGCCAGAATCAAAGGCCATCAGGTGGGTGGCAAGACCGGCACCAGTCAGGATTATCGCGATGCCTGGTTCATGGGATATACGGCCCATCTGGTTACTGGCGTATGGGTCGGCAATGATGATAATTCGCCCACCAAAAGAGTAACAGGTGGCTCCATTCCGGCAATGATCTGGCATGATATAATGGCCCCGGTTCATAAAAAGCTTGAGCCGTTGAACCTGCCTGGTGAAAAAGACCCCTTTTATAATGACGATTTTGCTGGTTCAGGAGCCTTTGGTCCCGAAGCTGATAACCGGGGTGGTCGCAGGGGCGGTTTCTTTGATATTCTGGGTGAAATGTTTGGTGGATCAAGAAGGGATGCAAGGCGTCGAAGCGAAACCAATAATAGTGAACGGGCTGCCCGTCGCCAAAGGCGCAATCAAAGAATTGAACGCCGGCGTCGTGAGCGCGATCGTTTCAGAAACTGATTTTCAGCAATTACAAATCAGCAGATAAAGCCTTGAACTGTTTGGCCAGCTCAATAATTTCCTGTTTGTCAACATTGCCGATTACCAGGAACCCATATTGACCCCTTGACCATTCGGCCACCTGCATCTGTTTGTTAAGGGTTCTTGTCTTGATATCAGTAACAGAGTTCTTCTTGCGTTTTATTATGCAAAAGGAAACAGGCCGGTTTTGTTTGTCAAGATAGGCAATTTGAGCCAGTGGCATATCTTTGAAAAACAATAAATTAGTATTTTTATATTCAAGGCCGTTAACGCTGATTTTTGCTTGTGACAGATCAAACCCCAGCTTTGCAGCAACTGGACTCAGCTGCTTTTTTCTTTGTTCAGGAGTTGGATTGAGGTCCTTTAGGCTAGCGGTTCTATATAACATCTGGTATTGCGCCACGGCATCCACCCAGCTGAGATTTTCATGGCTAACAGGCTTGGTGAGAGTTGCTGCTGCAAAACCAAAACCGAACATGGCTATGATACTGGCCGCCATGGCAGCTCCGCGCCATACAGGTTTTTGTTCATCCAGTTCAAAAGTGAAATGCGGTGCCTGTCCCAGCATTTCATCAAAGTCTCTGCCAAGAGTGGCAACATTGAAATCTAGTTGTCTTATCCGCTGGTCAAGTTCGCGATCAAGTGCCCGTTCCTCATCAATATGCAGAACTTCCTCCGGGCTGAGTGCGCCATCCAGATAGGCCGTGATTTTTTCATCACTCAGTTTGCTCATCACACTTCACCTGCCCACAGTTTCAGTTTCTTTCTTGCCGCCGCCAGCCGGCTCATGATTGTTCCTACAGGGACATCAAGCACTTTTGCCGCCTCATTATAGGTGTTGCCTTCAACATAAACCAGTAACACTGCCAGCTTCTGCCCATCGGGTAAAGCCATCACCTGATTCAACACTTGTGAAGCAAATATATTCGTTTCTGCATCCATTTCCTTGCTGGCTATGTCTGTTTCGCCTGTATCATCAACGCCTTCACCCAGCCGGATATTGCGAGACCGCAATTCATTCAGCCAGATTGATGTGGCAATCGCATATGCCCAATTGTCAAACCGGCTGCCGGGGGTGAATTGGCGGGCCTTGTCCAGCGCCCTGAGGGCCGTTGCCTGAAACAGATCATCAGCATCAGTATAATTGCCATTGGTACGCATCAGACAGAAACGCCACAGCCTGCGGCGTATTTTCCGCAATTCCTGACGAACTATCGCCTGCCGTCTCTTTTTGATAAACACCTTGAATATTATCTCCCTGCCATGTGTCTTGCTTATAAAAGCAGCATGGCAATCGAGCCAGAGCCAATCTTGGACAGGGTTTCAGCATAGGAATGTTTGACAGCAAGTCAAATGGTTTGGCAAGTTCGCAAACGATCCCGGCCAGCAGCTACCACATGGAAAAAGGTGTTACCGGGAAAGCTGAACTGATTGGCGACATCCCGCCATATGGCATACCGGCACCCCATGGTGATATCAGACCAGGCCGATAGCCACCCCAGCTGCCCCACGGGTAAGATCGCCATGCTGGTGAACCATAATATGGCATCTGCCATCGCCCAAAACGTGAATAGGGTGATATGGGCCATCTGCCATTGGCGCCATAAGGGCGATATGGATTGGTGAAATAAGGATTGAAAACCCCGGGGCCTGCAAATGGGCCCCTGTAATAATTACTGCGATATGATCCAAATGGATGATACATATTAAAATGAGTGGTGCCATTGCCATCACTCATCATTATGAATGGGCCTTGTGAATTCATCCCGAAGGTAAAGCCGAAAAAGGCCGCTGCAGGACTTGTCCCTGCCGCCAGTATCGCAGTTACGATAACAGCTTTTGAAAATTTCTTCATCTGGTTCCCTCCAGTATTACTATGCCAGATTATTCAGCTTTTGAAAAATACTGGCTGTAAAACTGGTGAATATGGCACAGCCACAAAGGTAACCATTTTAGTTTTTTTGTTAATTGGCAGACAAGTAACGACACAAGCAGATTGATTTTGTACCTGATTGTGGATGGCAAATAAAAACGCCCGGCCAATGAATGACCGGACGCTTTTCTGCAAAAAATGTAATATGCTTATTTAACGCGGGTGAACACACCACTTGCGCATGCACCAGCATCGGTGCAGCCATCCATCTTCCAGCTGTCAGCACCGTCAAATGTCATTTTGGAGTTGTAGATCTGGCCATTGGCCGGGTGCTTGACCCTGGCAACCACTGCATCGCCCTTGGCGGCCATTTTTGACTGCATCATTTCCATGCCAACATTTGCCGGACCGGAAACAACCTTGGCTGACATGCCAAATTCACCACCCTTGGTAACTTCAATGACAAAATCCTGCCATTTCCACTTGCCTATCATGGCGCTCATATCCTGAGCTGATGCGATTGTTGCCATGCCCATTGCGGCAATACCTATCAGTGCTGCTGTCAGGGTTTTTTTCATATTTTGTTTCTCCTCATTGATGAATATGACGCCGACATTTGTTGTCGGGTTTTCATTTTTGGCAGGTAAATGTGTCTTTACCCTGACGAGATACATATCACAAAAATTGAATAAGTAAAAACTTTCTTGAAAAATAATCAGGCGCGCCCTGCGATAAAGTCACTTTGTGCTTCTTCAATCAGGAAGCGGGCAACCTCATTTGCCGGGCTTTGCCTGGTGCTGGACATGCCAGAAACCCTGGCCTGGTCAACGTCAGTAATGCTGAAAACATCATGCACATCAATATCGGTTTTCCCGCCAAGTCTTTGCAACAGCAATACGGCAGCACTTTTCAGGGCATCCTGGCGACATTGAACCCTGTCCAGCAATTTTTCAATATCCTGACGCTGGGTGCGTGAAGCTGCTTCTGTTACCATCTGCTTTAAACGCTCAAGCTCCTGGGTGGTTTCCCTGTATTCATTCAGTCCGTGAACTTCCAGTGCACGGGTTAAAACCATCGTGTTTTCATCCTGCTTGTTAGCACCAAAAATACCGGCAAGCTTTTTCAAAACCATGTCAAACTCCTTTTCCGGACTGACTGTTCCA